>CANQHK010000011.1 GCA_947623645.1 uncultured Bacilli bacterium | reverse complement strand
TTATATATTTTTACTATAGGACATTTTGTTTTGCAAATACTTTTTTAAAATTAGGACATTTTGAATTATAAATCACACATTTTAAAACTCGAACTTCTCAAATAATTTAAAAAGTCCGAGTTTCCTATCTACTTGGTGGAACTGGGGAGAATCGAACTCCCGTCCGAAATAAAATTATCAAAAATCTCTACAAGTTTAGTTTACTATTTTCTTTAACTGCATATCAACTAGTAAACGAATTCCTATACAGCGAGTCTATAAAATTCATCTATTGCTCTAGACTTTCAATAGATATAACCTACTAATATGAACCTCTTTAAAAATCCATAGGTGAGATAATTAAAGAAGTGCTACGCTTTTAACTAAGCAGCGTAAGCCATTTGATAATTGTTTCCAGTTATATTTAACTGACGCATTTTAAGATTGCCATCTACTTGCAATTTAAGACTCTTCTATCCCGTCGAAACCAGTGCAGCCCCATGTTGTATAGAAATTATATCATAAAAGATGCTTATTGGCAAGTCTTTTTTTATAATTTCTATTTTTTTAATATCTATTTTTTATTTGTTTATCGATATTTCTTTGAATATCTCTTTCTTTGATCGTTTCTCTTTTATCGTAGTTTTTCTTACCTTTGCATAATCCAATTAATACTTTTACTTTATTCTTTTTAAAATAAACTTTTAAAGGAATTAGAGTACATCCTTCTAATTGAACGTGATCATTTAATTTTAAAATTTCCTTTTTATGAAGTAAAAGTCTTCTTGTTCTGGTTTCGTTGTGATTAAAGATATTTCCTTGGTCATAGTGTTTTATAAACATATTTAATAAGTATACTTCTTGTTTCTTTATGACAGCATAACTATCTTTAATATTGGCGTTTCCCATTCTTATCGATTTTACTTCGGTTCCGGTTAATTCCATTCCTGCTTCGATTTCTTCAAGAATAAAATAATTATGTTTGGCTTGTCGATTAAGTATTTCCATTTTCATCCCTTCCTATATTACTATTTCCTTGTGTTACAATATTTAAATATTTTTCTTGATATTGTTGATAATTGGGAAGAATTTCTTCCGTTAAATCTTGGTAGCGATATAATTTAAAGTTGGTTCTTTCTCCTCCTACAGTTGTACTTGCAGTATATACGAGTTCTGCTTTGGGTTGTTCTAACGTAATGGTACTTTTTCCTTGAGTGGTCACTTTTTTCACTTCAACACTTGCCATTAATCCAGTTAATTTTTCGATTCCTCTTTGAGCGGATAAAAAGTTTCCTAGAGAATAAATAACCATGGTATTTCCGATAAATTCAATTGGCTCTACTACATGAGGGTGATGTCCGATTACAATATCTACCCCCATATCGCTTAATTCTTGGGCGATTTGTTTTTGTCTTGCTACGGGAGTATGAGTATATTCTTCTCCAAAGTGAATGGACACTAAAAGTAAATCTACTTGGTCTCTTACTTTTTGAATATCCTTTTCTACTGTTTCTTTGTTGTATCGATTGACTAAATAATCTTTCCCACTAGGGGTTATGATTCCATTCGTCGTATCTGTATATGATAACATTGTATAGGTGATTCCATTTTTTTCGCGAATATCTATTTTTTCTCTTTCTTCTTGGCTTTGATAACTTCCTGCTGTCATAATTTCTGGGTGTTGATTCCAATAATTTTTAGAATTTATAATGGCTCTTTCTCCTCGATCTAGAGTATGATTATTAGCAAGTGAGACGATATCAAAACCAGCGTCAATAAACGCATCTCCGACTTCAAAAGGAGAATTAAAAGTGGGATATGTAGAAAGTCCAATGGATGTTCCTCCCAAAATCGATTCTTGATTGTAAAAAGCTAAATCAAAACTTTGAATATAATCTTTTACATTTTCTAGCATTGGTTTAAAGTCATAACCATTTTCTGTTTGTGTATCCGAATAGACAGCACTATGAATGAGACAGTCCCCAACCATCAGTAAACTTAAGGAAGTTTCCTTTTTGTAATCTTCTTCGTTTTCGCTCGTTTTTATTTGAATTCCATTTAAATTATTTAAAACTTCTTTCTTGGAATAAGAAAGAAACTGTTTTATACTGAGCAAAGAGAGGAAAATAATCCCTATTATGCAAACAACAATATAAAGGATTTTATATAATTTCCACTTCTTTCTCACTACTATCTACCTCTATTTTCTTTAAAATTTCAAAGTCTACCGTTCTTTCTTCTTTGCTTGCTGCAATGACTTTTACTTGAACGCGATCTCCTAGACGGTATTTCTTTTTGCTTTTTTCTCCTGTTAATGTTTGTGTTTTTTCATCGAATGTATAAAAATCATCCATATCAGAAAGCCTTGTTAGACCTTCTACTAAATTATCTAATTCCGTAAAGATTCCAAAATTGGTAATTCCAGAAATCATTCCTTCAAATTCTTCGCCAATATGATTTTCCATATACTCGGCCATCTTCATATCATCGACTTCGCGTTCACATTCGACACTTGCTCGCTCTCTTGCTGATGAATTATCGGCAATAAATGGCAACT
Organism: uncultured Bacilli bacterium; assembly: GCA_947623645.1. Taxonomy (GTDB): domain Bacteria; phylum Bacillota_I; class Bacilli_A; order RF39; family UBA660; genus MGBC162581. The sequence continues at coordinate 16,168 of CANQHK010000011.1, read as the reverse complement.
TCTCTTGAAAATGGCGAATGGTTTCGTTATCGATTTTGTGTTCAAATAAATATGTTCTAAGAAGACGATGAACCGTTGTATCGGGGTATCTTCGAATTGGAGATGTAAAGTGGGTATAGCATGGACTTGCTAGACCATAGTGCCCAATATTTTCGGTTTGATAAACAGCTTTTTTCATACTTCTTAAAAGTAGGCTAGATAATATTTTATATTCTTTTTTATCTTTTAAGAAATTTAAAAGTTTTTGAAGAGTCTTTGGTCTTAAGTCTTTCATATTTCCTGTGTAAACATAACCTAAGCTGGAGATAAATCCTAAATATTCTCTTATTTTTTCTTCTTCTGGGTAATCATGGACACGATAAATAAATGGAAGTTCCATATAGAAAATATGCGTTGCAACACATTCGTTGGCCATAATCATAAAGTCCTCTATCAAGTTTTCTCCTTTTCCACGATATCTTTTGACAATTTCTGTTGGGTGGCAAGCATCATCTACTAATATTTTTGCTTCATCGACATCAAAATCAATATATCCTCTTTCAATTTTTGCCTTTCTTATAATTTCTGCTAATTCTTCCATGGTGAAAAGAGTTTGGGCGTACGGTTCATACCCCTCTGGTATTTCATTTCTTTCTAAAATACTATTTACTTTCTTATAAGTCATTTGGATTCTCGATTGGATAAAACTTGGGAAGATTTCATAATCAACGACTTTTCCATGAGAATCAATTTCCATGACACAAGAAATGGTTAAGCGCTCTACCCCTGGATTTAGGGAACAAATTCCATTGGACAACTGATGAGGAATCATCGGAATAACGCGATCGACTAAGTAAACACTGGTTCCTCGATCCATTGCATTAACGTCTAGTGCACTTCCCTCTTTGACATAGTAACTAACATCGGCAATATGAACTCCTAATTTATAATTTCCATTTTCTAGTTTTTGAACGGAAATAGCATCGTCGATATCTTTGGTATCGTCCCCATCGATTGTAAATATCATTTCTTTGGTTAAATCTCTTCTTCCTACCTTATCCTCTTCTCTTACTTCGGCGGGGATTGCTTTTAGTTCTTCCTCTACTTCTTCGGGGAATGTATCGGCAATATTATGACTATAAACAATCGATAAAATATCTACTCCTGGATCATTTTTATGCCCGATGATTTTGATTACTTCTCCACTATATCTTCCTTGACCAATTTTTGCTAAAAGTTTAACCACCACTTTATGTCCATCGACTGCTTTCATGCTTCTTTCTGGTTTAATTTCTGCCACTAAGTGAATTTTTCGGTCATCGCTTTCAACATATCCTTTTCCTTTTTTAAAATAGATTTCCCCAACAATTGTGGATAAATTTCTAGCTGTTACTTTTACAACTCGTCCATCATATCGATTTTCCCTTTTATCGTATAGAACTTCAATTAAAACTTCATCTCCATGGAGAGCACCATTCATATCTCTTTCATGGATATATATGTCTTCTTCCATATTGGGAACCGATACAAAACCATATCCTTTTTTATTTACATTAATAATTCCTTTTCGATAAGGACTATCTTCCATTAACATATATTTATCTTTGTTAGTATGATAAAGGATTCCTTCTTCTTCCATCTCTTTTACTTCTTCTTGTAAACTTTGATATTCTTCAATCGTTGTTAATCCCAATTGGTTATCGATATCTTCTAAATTATAGGCTTTTTTTTCTTCTTTTAATAATTTTATAATTTTCTCTCTCATAGTGCCCTCCTACTATCTTTATTATAGAAAACTTTTGATAAAAATACAATAAAAAAAGAGGATTTCCTCTCTATTAACTTTTAAATGAATTCCATTACTAAACTTACAAGGAAGAAAATCATTCCTAAAGTGAATGTTACTCGACTAATAAATAGTTCTGCTCCTCTTTCTTTTCTTCTTGAAAATAAATCAGAGTTTCCTCCGGATAAAATCTGTGCTCCACTTTCTGCTTTATTGCTTTGTAATAGTACAATTATAATTAATAGTATGGATATGATAATTAAAAATGTTTTCATAACACTTCTCCCCTCATCGATATTTATTATGTTACCATAGATAGATTGATTTTTCAAGATTTTTTGAAAGGTTTCTATTTTTATCTATCCATATTGGTAAATCCTCTTATAATACAAAAGATGAAAATTATTTTTTTAATTTACTTAACAAGTTGGATAACAGCAAGTTGTGCTCCATCTCCACGTCTTTCATCCATTTTTAAAACACTTGTATAACCACCATTACGTCCTTCATAACGTTTTGCTAAGTCATCAAATACTTTTTTAACAGCTACATTATCATTTTCTAAAAATGCAAGAGCACGTCTCCGAGATACCAAACTTCCGTTTTTACCATAAGTGATCATCTTATCAACAAATTTACGGACTTCTTTTGCACGCGTTACAGTCGTAACAACTTGCTCTTTCATGATAACATCTCTTGTTAAATTTTGAAGCATGCTTCTTCTATGCTTATTATCGCGACCTAATTTTCTATATGCCATAACTCTTCTTCCTCCTTACTAATCATCATCTCTTAAGACAAGTCCCAAATCACGAACTTTATCCAAAACCTCTTTAAGAGACTTCTTACCAAGATTTCGAATCTTCATCATTTCACTTTCGCTCTTATTAACTAAATCTTGTAATGTATGAATTCCTGCTCTTTTTAAGCAGTTATAAGCACGAACAGAGAAGTCTAATTCTTCAATCGTTGTTTCAAGTGCTTTTGCTTTTGGATCTTCACTCTTTTCAATCATAATTCCGGTCATATCAGCAATTTTACTTAAATCTGTAAATAATGCAAAATGTTCAACTAAAATACGAGCAGCGAGTGCAACAGCTTCTTCTGGTCGAATAGAACCATTGGTCCAAACTTGAAGAATTAATTTATCGTAACTTTCATCTTGCCCAACACGAGCAGGTTCTACATCATAAGAAATTCTTTCAATTGGACTATAAAGAGAGTCAATTGCAATAGTACCTACCTTTTTATTATCCAATAATTTCTTATTTTCATCACTTGGAACATATCCACGACCATTCGAAACGGTCATTTCCATAGAAAGTTTTCCACCTTTAGCCAAAGTAGCAATGACTTTATCAGGATTTAAAATTTCAATATCTGCATCATGTTCAATATCAGAAGCATGAACTTCTCCCTCACGATTAACATCAAGACGAATAATTTTCTTTTCATCCGAATGGTTTTTAATCACGATATCTTTTAAATTCAAGATAATAAGTGCAACATCTTCAATCACTCCATCGATGGTTTCAAATTCATGAGAAACTCCTTCGATTTTAACACTAGAGATTGCACTACCAGGAAGGCTCGATAACATAACACGACGAAGTGCATTTCCTAAAGTTGTTCCAAATCCCCTTTCTAAAGGCTCAACTTCAAATTTACCATAAAAATTACTTTCTACATAATCGGTAATCTTATACATTGGTTTTTCAAATTCTAACATGAAACTTTCCTCCTTTTCATTATCCTCTTGGACGTTTTGGTGGACGGCATCCATTATGTGGAATTGGTGTAACATCTGTAATTGATTTTACTTCAAGCCCTGCAGTTTGTAAGGAACGAATAGCTGTTTCACGTCCTGGACCCATACCTTTAACAAATACATCTACACTTCTCATACCCATATCGTATGCAGCTTTTCCTGCAGCTTCTGCTGCCATACCTGCAGCAAATGGTGTAGATTTTTTACTTCCCTTAAATCCAATTGCACCACTACTAGCCCAACTAATTGTATTTCCATCTTTGTCGGTTAGAGTTGTGATGGTATTATTAAATGTTGAATGAATATGTGCAATTCCTTCAGGAACATTCTTCTTAACTTTTTTCTTTCTTGTTTTATAAGCCATATTCTTGTATCCTCCTTATCTTAAGATTATTTCTTCTTATTAGCAACCGTTTTTCCTTTACCCTTACGAGTACGAGCATTCCGATTGGTTCTTTGCCCACGGACCGGTAAACCTCTTTTATGACGAATTCCTTGATATGAATTAATTTCCATTTTGGTTTTAATATTCATATTAACTTCGCGACGTAAGTCTCCTTCTGTTAAATGTTTTGAAACTTCATCACGAATTCTTGCAAGTTCGTCATTATCCAAATCTTTTACTTTCTTATCCAAATCAACATTTGCAGCTTTTAAGATTTGTCCAGATAACTTTCTACCAATACCATAAATATACGTTAAACCAATTTCAACGCGCTTTTCATTTGGAATATCAATTCCTTTAATACGTGCCATGAAAACACCTCCTATTAACCTTGTTTTTGTTTATGTTTTGGATTGTCACAAATAACCATGACTTTTCCTTTTCTTTTGATAATTCTGCATTTTGAACAGATCTTTTTTACACTTGCTTTTACTTTCATATTTTCATCCTCCTACTTTCTATAGGTTATACGCCCACGTGTTAAATCATAAGGCGAAAGTTCTACCATTACGGAATCCCCCGGTAAGATGCGAATGTAATTCATTCGTATTTTACCAGAAACGTGAGCCTCCACAATGTATTTATTTTCAAGTTCTACTTTAAACTTACCCCCTGGGATAATCTCTAGAACTTTCCCTTCCATTTCAATTTGTTGTTCTTTTTTAGCCATACTTATCTACTCTCCTGTCAAAATTTGGTATCCATCTTTGGTAACGACAACAGTATGTTCAAAGTGAGCAGAAGGCTCCCCATCATCTGTTAAAATCGTCCAATCATCATCCAACATATAGATATCACTACTTCCAAAATTCAGCATTGGTTCAACAGCGATAACCATTCCCGCTTTTAAAATGGGACCTGTTTTCTCTTTTCCATAATTCGGAACTTCTGGATCTTCATGAAGATGTGTTCCAACACCATGCCCTACAAGTTCTTTTACAACTCCCAAATGATGGGCTTTGGCATATTCTTCAATAGCATGAGATACATCTCCAAGATGAATACCCTCACGAATTTGAGATAATCCTTGATACAAAGCTTTTTCTGTATGTTCTAACAAATAAGCTTTTTTAGAAGTAGCCTTTCCGACTATATAACTCCATGCAGAATCCCCGTGGTATCCTTTGTAGCAAGCCCCAATATCAATCGATACCAAATCTCCATTATGAATTTTTCTCTTCGATGGAATTCCATGAACCACTTCATCGTTAATACTGATACAAATGGAACCCGGGAAACCATTATACCCTTTGAAAGAAGGAGTGGCACCTTGACTTCGAATAAATTCTTCGGCCAGATGATCGAGCTCTAACGTCGTAATTCCCTCTTTCAAATAAGGTTTTAAATATTGATGTGTCCGGTAAACAATATTTCCGGCAATTTTCATAATTTCAATTTCTCTTGGACTTTTAATACTAATCATAATTTCCTCCTTGATCGATGATCGAAGAAATTTGATGAAATACCTCATCGATTGTACCATCCGCATGAATTCTATGAAGAATATTCTTCTTTTCATAATAATCAACCAGTGGTAAAGTAGCATCTACGTAAGTTTGATAACGAGTTTGAAAAGCTTCTTTCGTATCGTCGCTTCGTTGATATAATTCACCACCACAACTACAAACATCTACATTGTTATCCAAATATAGATTGTAAATTTTTCCACATTCTTTACAAATTCTTCTACCCGTAATTCTTTTTTCTAAAGTTTCTTTATCGACCTCTAAAAAGAATACATCTGTAAGAGGCATAGAATTTTCTTGTAAAAGATGATCGAGTTCTTTAGCTTGTTCTATATTTCTAGGAAACCCATCGAATAAAAAACCTGTTTTGGGAACACTGTGAAGTTTTTCTTTTAAAAGAGCAATAACCGTTTCATCATCGATTAACTGACCACTTTTCATAACTTCTGCGATTTTTCTTCCAAGAGGTGTATCTTTTTTACTTTCTTCTCGAAGTAAATCTCCCGTTGAAATTGGAACAAAACCATATTTTTTTTGAAGGAACTCTGCATTTGTCCCCTTTCCTGCAGCAGGTGGAGCCAAAAGTAAAATATTCTTCATCGTCTCTTATATCCCTTCTTATAACTTCTTGATAAGATACTACCTTCTAATTGTTTGTACGTTTCAAGAGCAACACCGACAACAATTAAAAGTCCTGTACCACCAATCGTTACATTACTTGATAAACTAACATTTTCAAAAGCATTTACCAAAGCTGTAAATCCGATTGGAAGACCAGCAATAATAATTAAGAAGATACAACCAACAACCGTAAGTCTTGATAATACATAAGATAAATAATTTTCTGTATCTTTTCCTGGACGAATTCCCGGAATATATCCTCCATTTTGCTGTAAGTTTTTAGCAAATTCATCTGGTTTCATTTGAATAAATGTATAGAAATATCCAAATAAGAAAATCAAAATAACATAAATAACAAATCCAACTGGAGTTGAAAACGTTAAATACTGATTAACAAAATTTTGAAATCCTTCATTTTTTAGAAAACTTGCAATCGTTGCTGGAATCGCAAGTAAACTAGATGCAAAGATAACTGGAACAACACCAGCAGCATTAATTTTTACAGGCATATAGCTTGCTTCACTTCCATAAGCCGTTGTACTCTTATTGGCGTACTGAATAGGAATTTTACGATCTGCTTCCTGAACCCAAATAACACCAATAACAATTAAGAAATAAACAAGAACAAATAGAATAAACAAACCAATACCAAGAATTTGAGAAATGCTAGAATTAACGACCAATCCTTGAAAAGCTTCAACAAACATTTGAGGAAGCGTATCCAAAATACCAGCCATGATAATTAAACTGATACCATTTCCAATTCCTTTTTGTGTAATTTGATCTCCTAACCATAACAAGAAACTTGTACCGGCGGTCATAATTGTTGCAACATATAAATGTTCAAAAGCACTGGCAGCACTTCCTAAGAAAGCAAAGGAAAATGCATAACCCTCAATAAAGGCAAAGATAATTCCCATATATCGAGTAATTTGATTTAACTTTTGTCTTCCGGTTGGTCCTTGTTTTGTTAATTCACTAAAATATGGAATAATATCCATCTGTAATAATTGCATAATAATGGAAGCAGTAATATAAGGCATAACTCCTAATGCAAAGATAGAAAATCGCTTTAAAGCACCTCCACCCATAGCATTAACAAGTTCCAAAAAACCTAAGCTTCCTGCAATATCTTGTGTCCCTGGAACACGAATTCCAGTTCCGATAATAAAGATCATAAGTGCACCAAGAGTAAATAATATTCTTTGCCTTAAATCTTTATTCGTTGGTGCAAATAATTGTTTCATCGTTCGAAACACATTAGATCACCTCAGCTTTACTTCCGCTTCTCTCTAATTTTTCTAGTGCAGTACTGGAAAACCGATGAGCACGAATGGTGATTTTTTTATCGATTTCTCCATGACCTAAAACTTTAATTCCAGCAAGTTGTTTTTTAATAATTCCTTTTTCTTTTAATAGTTCTGGAGTAATCACAGTCCCCTCTTCAAACTTATTTAAATCTCCAACATTAATAACTGCATATTCTACTTTAAATTTAGCATTGCTAAATCCACGTTTTGGTAAACGTCTATAAAGAGGTAATTGTCCACCTTCAAATACAGGGCGAACTCCTCCTCCACTACGAGCATTTTGTCCTTTATGTCCCTTACCACTAGTTTTTCCTAATCCTGATCCAGGACCACGTCCTACAATTTTCTTGGAATGAGTAGCTCCTGGATTTTTCTTTAATTCATGTAACTTCATTATCCCAAAATCTCCTCTTCACTTTTTCCTCTTAAAGCGCAAACTTCATCCATTGATTTAATAGAAGTTAACGCATCAATTGTAGCAGTTGCCATATTTAGTTTCGTACGAGAACCAAGAGATTTGGATAAAATATCCCGAACTCCTGCAAGTTCTAATACGGCACGAACAGCACCACCAGCAATAACTCCTGTACCTTCACTAGCAGGTTTTAAGAAAATTTTTGCTGCACCACTCTGACCAATTACTTCATGTTGAATCGTTCTTCCATCAACAAGAGGAATCTTTACAACACTTTTATTGGCAGCTTGGATTGCTTTTTTAATAGCATCAGGAACTTCATTTGCTTTTCCAATACCGAGTCCTACTCGACCTTTTCTATCTCCAACAACAACCGTTGCAGAAAAACGTCTTTGCCGACCACCCTTATTTACTTTAACAACGGATTTAACACCAATGACGATTTCTTCAAACTCTTTTTGTTTTGGATCCATCTCTTTCTTTTGCATATTTCCTCCTCCTAGAATTCTAATCCACTTTCACGTGCAGCTTCTGCTAAAGCTTTTACACGTCCATGATAAAGATATCCACCTCTATCAAATACTACTTTTGTAATTCCTGCTTTTTTTGCTTTTTCAGCAAGGAGTTTTCCAACTTCTTTTGCTCCTTCTATATTAGAAGCATTCGAAAGTTTTAAACTGTTCGCAGATACCAAAGTAGTACCATTTACATCATCGATAATTTGTGCGACGATATTTTTATTCGAGCGATAAACAGAAAGTCTAGGAACTTCTGTTGTACCACTGATTTTGCTTCGAACTCTTTCGTGTCTCATTACACGTTTTACTTCACGAGATTCTTTTTTTATCATAAGTATTTCTCCCTTCTACTTATTTTAAGCAGCTTTCTTTCCTTCCTTCCGTGGAACATATTCATCTTTATAACGAATACCTTTTCCTTTGTAAGGTTCAGGTCCTCTTACTTTTCGGATATTTGCTGCAAATTCACCAACTTTTACTTTATCAATTCCTTCTACAGTAATTTCTGTATTGGAAGTTTGGGAAACCGTAAGACCCTCCGGAATTGTAAGTTCTACCGGATGAGAATATCCTGCATTAATAACAAGTGTTTTTCCTCTTACATTAAAACGATACCCAACACCAATAATCTCTAATTCTTTACGAAAACCATGCGTAACACCTTCGATTAAGTTTTTAAGGTTTGCGTTGGTTGTACCATGCATCGCTTTTGTTTTTAATTCATCATTACTTCTTAGAACCTGTACAACTCCATCTTCCACTTGAACAGTAATATTTTTAACAAGTGTAAGACCAAGACTTCCTTTAGGTCCTTTTACCGTAACTTCATTTCCATTTACTTCTACCGTAACACCCTCTGGTATTACTAAATGTCTCATACCTATACGGCTCATTCTAACACCTCCTTGTATTTTACCAAATATAAGCTAAAACTTCGCCACCTAAGTTTTGTTTACGAGCGTCCTTATCTGTCATAATTCCTTTTGATGTAGAAATAATTGCAATACCTAAACCATTTAAAACTTTAGGTACTTCATCGGCCTTTGCATAAACACGTAATCCAGGTTTCGAAATACGTTTTAATCCTGTAATAACACGAGTTTTTCCTTCTCCATATTTAAGTGTTAAATAAATCATACCCTGTACATTTTCATCTTCCACTTTATAATCTTTAATAAATCCTTCTTCTTTCAAAATTCTAGCAAGTTCTATTTTTAACTTTGAAGCAGGGACTTTTACTTCCGTATATCGCATTTGATTTGCATTGCGAATTCTCGTTAGCATATCAGCGATTGTATCTGTAACTACAGCCATTTGTAATTCCTCCTTCCCTTCTTACCAACTGGATTTCTTAACACCAGGAATTTGTCCTTTATGTGCTAATTCTCTAAAACAAATACGGCATAGACCAAATTTACTCATAACAGCATGAGGTCTACCACATCTTTTACAGCGAGTATATTCACGTACTTTAAATTTTTGTTTTCTCGCATTTTTAACAATCATACTTTTTTTAGCCATTTTCTCTTCTCCTTACTTTCTAAAAGGAATTCCAAGTTCTTTTAGTAAATCATATGCTTCTTCGTTACTACGAGCAGTCGTAACAAAAACAATATCCATACCACGAACTTTTACAACATTATCATAATCAATTTCTGAGAATATCAATTGTTCTTTAATTCCTAAAGTATAATTTCCTCTTCCATCAAAAGCCTTTTCACTAACACCATGAAAATCTCTTACTCGAGGAAGTGCAATCGAGATTAGTTTATCTAAGAAGTTATACATATTTTCCCCTCTTAAAGTAACTTTACATCCGATTGCTTGCCCTTCTCTGACTTTAAAACCAGCGATGGACTTACGAGCACGTGTTACAACTGGTTTTTGTCCTGCAATAAGTGTTAAATCATTGACTGCTGCATCGATTAATTTTGAATTTCCGGTTGCATCTCCGACTCCCATATTAATTACGATTTTTTCTAATTTTGGTACTTGCATAATAGATTTATAAGAATATTTTTCTTGCAAACTTGGAACAACTTCATTTAAGTATTTTTCTTTTAGGCGGTTCATAAATTACCCTCCTTTCAGGTTAATCTAACTTCTCGTTAGATTTTTTACTAATTCTAATTTTTTTATTGTTTTTATCAACGGAATGACCGATTCTAGTTCTCTTTTTTGTTTTTGGATCGATAATCATAACATTCGATGCATGAATAGGTGCTTCTACTTCCAAAATACCACCGGATTCTTGACCATTCCCTTTACGATGTTTCTTAACAATATGAACACCTTCTACGATAACCTTATCTTCTTTGCGTAAGGTCTTAATAATCTTCCCGGTTTTTCCTTTACTAGAACCAGCGATAACTTCTACTTTATCTCCTACTTTAAGTTTCATAATATCCTCCTTTATAGCACTTCTTTCGCTAAAGATACGATTTTCATGAAATCAGCATCGCGAAGTTCCCGTGCAACTGGTCCAAATATACGAGTTCCAACAGGACTCTTATCATCACGAATAATAACGCAAGCATTGTCATCAAACTTAATATAACTTCCATCGTCCCTTCTTACTCCTTGACGACTACGGACAATAACAGCTTTAACGACTTTACCCTTTTTAACAGTTCCATTAGGTGTGGCATTTTTTACTGTACCAACAACTATGTCACCGATATTACCAGTTTTTACTTTGCTTCCTCCAAGTACACGAATGACAAGCAATTCTTTTGCACCAGAGTTATCTGCAACTTTTAAACGGCTTTCTTGTTGTAACATAAAATATTTCCTCCTTCACCTAAGAGTTATAAAATAACTGCTTCTTTTACGATTTTTTCTAAATAGAAATGTTTTGTTTTTGAAATAGGTTTGCATTCAACAATCCGTACAACATCTCCAACTTTTGCTTTATTTGCTTCATCATGAGCTGCATACTTCTTAGAGTATTTTACTCTTTTTCCATATAATGGATGCATTTTATAAGTTTCTACCAAAACGGTAATGGTCTTATTGTTTTTGCAACTTACAACGGTTCCAACGAATGATCTTCTTACCTTTTCCATTATTTGTTAACCTCCTCTAATTCACGTTCTTTAAGAACTGTCTTACATCTTGCAACAGTATGTCTTAAATCTCTAATTCTTGAAGGTTTTTCTAGGTTTCCTGTCGCCTGTTGGAAACGTAAATTCAAAAGTTCTTCTTTGCTTTCTTGAACTTTCGCAAGAATTTGTTCTGTGGTAAGTTCTCTAATTTCTTTAACCTTCATTTAATTCACCACTTTCTTCACGTTTTACAAATTTCGTTTTGATTGGTAATTTATGGGATGCAAGGCGAAGTGCTTCTCTTGCAACATCTTCTGTAACTCCGGCAATTTCAAACATGATTTTACCTTCTTTAACAACAGCAACCCATACTTCAACGTTACCTTTACCTTTTCCTTGACGAGTTCCAATAGGTTTCTTTGTAAGTGGCATATGAGGGAAAATATTAATCCATACTTTACCTCCACGCTTCATATAACGTGTCATAGCAATACGAGCAGCTTCGATTTGATTGGATGTAATCCAAGCACCCTCTTTTGCCATAAGTCCATAATCCCCTTTATCAAGTTCACGATTTCCTTTACTACGTCCTTCGTAAGGAAGTCTATGAACACGACGGAACTTAGTTCTTGATGGTATTAACATAATTACTTACCTCCTTTTGCCTTTTTACTAGGAAGAATTTCTCCTTTATAAATCCATACTTTAACACCGATTTTACCAAAAGTAGTATTGGCTTCACTCGTTGCATAATCAATATCAGCTCTTAATGTATGAAGAGGAATTGTCCCTTCTGTATAACCTTCACTACGTGCCATATCAGCACCACCTAAACGTCCAGAAACAAGAGTTTTAACACCCAATGCTCCAGCTTTCATAGCATTTCGAATAGCACGTTTTTGAGCCATCCTAAAAGATGCTCTGTTTTCAATTTGTTTCGCAATTTGACTTGCTACTAATTCAGCACTAATATCTGGTTTCTTAATATCGACAATGGATATTTGAATATTTTCATCCACCAACTTTGATAATGCTGTACGAATTCTTTCAATTTCACTTCCACCCTTACCAATAATAATTCCAGGTTTAGAAGTAGATATGATAATTTCTGTTCTTTTGGGATTTCTTTCTACTTGAATCTTTGCAATTCCTGCATCTTTAAGATTTTTCTCTAAATATTCACGAATCTCGATATCTTTATGTAAATATTTGGCATACTCCCGTTTATCGGCATACCACTTAGAGTCCCAATCTTTATTAATTCCAAGTCTCATCCCATTCGGATTTACTTTTTGACCCATAACCGTTCCTCCTTGATTATCGATTTGCTACCACTATAATAATGTGGCTTGTTCTTCTATCTTTGTGTCCAATATGACTACGAGAATCAAACATGTGTCTCTTCATCACAGGACCAGCATCTACTCTTGCTTCTTTAACATATAAAGTATCGGCATTCATTTCGTGATTATTCACTGCATTGGCAATAGCAGAATCCAATACTTTCTTTGTAAGACGAGCAGATTTACTATTTTTATTATTTAAAATTTGAAGTGCTTCATTGGCACTTTTCCCACGAATTAAAGTTGCAACTAAACGAGCTTTAATTGGGGAAACTCTAAGAGTCTTAGCGATTGCTCTTGCTTCCATTTTTTTCTCCTCCTAGTCATTACTTCTTTTTATTGTCGCCATGTCCACCAAACTTACGTGTTGGAGCAAATTCTCCTAGCTTATGTCCAACCATATCTTCTGTAACATAAACAGGAATAAAATCTTTTCCATTATGTACAGCGAATGTGTGTCCAATAAATGCTGGAAAGATGGTAGAACGACGTGACCATGTTTTAATGACTTCTTTTTTTCCTGATTCATTTAACTTTGTGACCTTATCTAGTAAACGTTCGAATACATAAGGTCCCTTTTTCAAACTTCTAGCCATGTATATCTTATCCTTTCCTTTACTATTTGCGACGACGTACGATTAACTTATCGCTTGCTTTTTTCTTACGTGTTTTATATCCAAGGGCAGGTTTACCCCATGGAGTAACTGGTCCCTTACGACCGATTGGAGCACGTCCTTCACCACCACCATGTGGGTGATCGTTAGGGTTCATAACAGATCCACGTACAGTAGGACGAATTCCCATATGACGTTTGCGTCCAGCAGTACCAACTTTTACAAGTTCGTAATCTTCATTTCCAACTTCTCCAACAGTAGCATAACAAGTTCCTAAAATAAGTCTTTGTTCTCCACTAGAAAGACGAACCATTACGTATTTTCCTTCGCGTCCTAAAATCTGAGCACTTGCTCCAGCAGAACGAGCAATACTTCCACCTTTACCAGGTTTAAGTTCGATATTGTGAATCATGGTACCTACTGGAATATTCATAATTGGAAGAGCATTTCCAACACGAATATCAACAGCTTCTCCACTTTGAACTTTATCTCCGACTTTTAAATTCTTAGGAGCTAAGATGTATCTCTTTTCTCCATCAACATAATTTAATAAGGCAATATTTGCACTTCTATTCGGATCGTATTCAATGCTTGCAACTGTTGCCACGATATCTCTTTTATCTCTTTTAAAATCAATAATTCTATATTTTCTTTTTGCTCCTCCACCTTGATGTCTTACGGTAATATGACCTTGATTGTTTCGTCCACCATTCTTTTTAACGCGAGTGGTCAAACTCTTCTGAGGAGTAGACTTGGTAATTTCTTCATTGACTAACGTACTCTTTTTTCTTTGACCGTTTGTCATTGGTTTATATTGTCTAATAGCCATCAATCATCCCTCCTTTAATTAAGTTCAATGGTCTGGCCATCTTGAAGGCGAACAATCGCTTTTTTATAACGATTTGTAAGTCCACTGTAACGACCAACTCTTTTTTTCTTAGGTTTTACATTCATCGTACGAATTGATACAACATTTACATGGAAGATTTTTTCAATTGCATTTTTGATTTCTGTTTTATTGCATCTTTCGTCGACTTTAAAAACATATTGTCCTAAACTTTGCGTAGTAATGGCTGATTTTTCTGTAATAATAGGTGCTTTTATAATGTCTAAATATTTCGTATCCATTAGCGTAGTACCTCCTCGATTTGTTCTTTACTAGCTTCGTCCATAAGAACAACATCTGCATTGACTAAATCGAATACGTTGATTTCACTAGCATCGATTAAAAGTACGTTTGCTAGATTACGACTTGCTAAAATAACATTTTCATCGAGCTTAGAAACAACGATTAAAACTTTTTTATCTTGAATTCCTAAATCCATTAAAATTTCTAACATGTTTTTGGTTTTAGGAGAAGATAGTTCTAATTTATCGATTAAGATTAATTTCTCACGAGCAGCGTAAGTAAGCGCTGTCTTAAGAGCGAGCTTTCTTTCTTTACGGTTTTGTTTTTTAGAATAATCTCTAGGAACAGGTCCACCGTAAACTCCTCCACCGACCCATTGTACAGCACGAATAGATCCTTGACGAGCATGCCCTGTACCTTTTTGACGCCATGGCTTTCTTCCTCCACCACGAACTTCACTTCTATCTTTTGTCTTATGTGTTCCTTGTCTTAATGATGCACGTGTTAAAATAATTGCATCATATAAAACTTTATCATTACATTCGATATCAAAAATATCTTTATCTAAGGTAACTTCTTTCAGTTTTTTACCTTTTGTATTTAAAAGTTCTACTTTTTCCATTTTCATATCCTCCTTATCAATCACAAATAAACTCCAAAATTATTCTGCTTTATCTTCAAGAGATGCTTCGGAAGTAGAGTCTTCTTGTGCTGATTCCGTTTCTTCAGCTTCATCCACTGTGCTGTCTTCTGGGGAACTTTCTTCTGATGCTTCAGGAGATGCAACTTCTTTTGTTTCTTCAACGCTTCCATCTTCTTTTACTTCATACGTAATAAGTTCGATGGCATCGTTTACTTTTTCCCCTTTCTTAACAGCAGTGCGAATCATAACCAAAGATTTTTTTGGACCTGGAATGCTACCTTTAATTAAAATAACATTGTTTTCTAAATCAACTTGCACAACTTCCAAGTTTTGAATCGTTGCAAGTTCATGACCCATATGACCTGGTAATTTTTTACCTTTTAAAACGTGCATTGGTAACATTGTACCAAGAGATCCAACACCTCTATGATATTGAGAACCGTGTCCCATAGGACCACGAGATTGATTATAACGTTTGATAACACCTTGGAAACCTTTTCCTTTGCTAACACCACTAACATCGACCATCTCACCAGATGCGAACACGCTAGCATCCAATACTTGCCCTAACGTATAATCTCCTACTTGAACTCCCCGAACTTCTCTTAGAAAGCGCTTAGGTGAAGTTCCAGCCTTCTTTGTATGTCCAACTTTAGCTTTATTACTAACTTTTTCACGAACATCTAAGTAACCAAGTTGGATTGCATCGTATCCATCCTTTTCAACCGTCTTAATTTGCGTAACGACGTTTGGAAGAACTTCTACAACAGTAACTGGAATGAGTGTTCCATCTTTTGCAAACACTTGTGTCATTCCGACTTTTGTACCTAAGATTCCTTTTTTCATAATTTATCCTCCTATATTATTTTGTTTCAATCTTAATATCAACCCCGCTTGGTAAATCTAAATGACTAAGTGCATCTACGATCTCCTTGCTTGGATTTTTAACATCGATTAATCTTTTGTGTGTACGCATTTCGAATTGTTCACGACTATCTTTATCCTTATGAACAGCTCTTAAAATTGTAAACTTTTCAATTTCAGTTGGAAGTGGTACTGGTCCACTAATTTCTCCTTTCCTTCTTTT
>CANQHK010000010.1 GCA_947623645.1 uncultured Bacilli bacterium | reverse complement strand
AAGAATAAAGATGCTTTCGAACTTGAAAACATCTTTTTATTTTTTAAACTTTTCTTCTCGATACACTTAGTCCATCACCAATTTTTAAAAATTCTGTATCATAAGAAGAATGATTCTTTAAAAATTCAATATAGGCTTTTATTTTTCGAACTAATCCTCGTAAGTTTCTACTTGGAATTTCTTTCTCCTCTTGTTCTACGAGTCCATGAAAAGATATATTATCTGTAATAATCGTTCCATCTTTGGTCAAGTTATGTTCAAATCTTTCAAAAAACTTTTGACTTTGTGCTTTGGCAGCATCTATAAATATCAGTTCATATTTTTCTTCTTTTAAATCCAGTTCTAAAGCATCTTTAAAAATTAAAGTAATTTGATTTTCTAAATCCATATCTTTAATATTTTTTACAGCTTCTAAATACATTTCTCGATTTCTTTCAACGGAAGTTACGTGAACATTGGGGTTGGATAGAGCCATCATAATCGCAGAATATCCAATTGCCGTTCCAATTTCTAAAATTCTTGTAATTTGATTTTCGGAAATATAATTGGTTAAATAATCAATTCCCTCATCTTTCATAATCGGAACACGGTGATCAATGGCATACTGCTTGATGGTTGTCAATTTGCTGTAAGGATTTGCAATCATTTATTTTCCTCCTAAAAACCTTGATTAACCTCTTTTAATTCTTCTTTCTTTAATAGAAAATCACTATAGTTTTCATAAAAGAACGTCTCTAGTGTTTGAATATTGGAAATAAAGTATAAATATTCTTGATCTTCTTCTGGATGAAAAACAGCATCAATGGATTCAATCGATACATTGGAGATTGGCCCAACGGGAAGTTTTCCATTCATACTTCCATCTGTTAACCTCGTATTATAAGGACTTTTTAAGTTCAACTGATTCGCACTTAAAGCTTTCTTTTTATCATCGATTTTATTGGCATATCTTGCAGTGACATCACTTCCAAGATTCATTCCCCTTTTTATTCGGTTGAAAAATACTTCTGCCATTTTTGTACGATCCTTTTTTACAGGGCTTTCTTTTTCAACGATCGATGCTAAAGTTAAATAATCGTGAATCGTCCAAGTAGAATAATCCATATTTTTATAAGGTTCTAGTCTCTTTGCCATTTCATCTAACATTTTATTAAAAATATAAGTAACATCGACCTCTTTATTTTTGAGTTCATATGTATTGGGATAAAGATATCCTTCTAATTTATAAAAAAGTTGTTCATTTTTTAAAGCATCTGTAATAAACCAATATTTTTCTTTTAAAGATTCAATATATTCTATATTATTCGCAAGAGTAAGCACATCTTCATAAGAATTATTCGTGTTTTTTTCAATAATTCTAGCAATTTCTCTCATATTGAGTCCTTCTTGAAAAGTAATTTGAATAGCTTCTGGATTATAAGTACTTCCTTTTTGCAATTCTTCCATAATTTCGATTGCACCCATATTTTCAGAAAGTAAATATGTTCCAAATTTTAAATTATTGATTTTATGAATTTTCATATAGGCTAAAAAGCTATATTCATTTCGAATTAAATTTTTTTCTTTTAATATTTTAGCAATTTCTCTGGAACGACTTCCTTCTGGAATTACAATTTCTTTTTGTGCAGAGGACGTACTAACTTCTCCTAAACCGATTTGATAAACGGCAAAAACCGTTATTCCTCCTCCCAGAAGGAGAACGAAAAGGATTAGAAAAATTCCTAAAATAATTTTGTATTTCTTTTTTATTCTCTTTTTTTCTTTCATTGTCTTCCTACTTCAAAAAACAAGCTTAGTTACTGCTTGTTCCTTCTTCTTTTTTATTGGTTTGATTCTTTACTTCTTCTTGAAGTGTTTCCAAAATCGTTTCGATTACTTTCCATTCTTTTTCGGTTTCGATTTCTTCTAATTTGGTATTTGGATCATCGGGATGAAAGACAGAGGCATATACTTGTGTATTTCCTTGTTCATCTTTTGAATCATCCGTATAAACAATATAACTTTTTTTCGTTTCTTCACTATCAAATGTAAATAAAATATGACAAGTTACTTTTTCTCCTCGATCATTAATTACTTCAAACGTATTCTTTTTTAATTCCTTATTTTCCATTTTTATCTCCCTTTCTTATCTAAAAAACTTTGTAGTATTATGGTTGCAGCCAAACGATCGATTACTTTTTTTCTTTTTTTTCTGCTCGTATCGTTTCGAATTAATAAATCTTCTGCTTCTTTGGTGGTAAGTCGTTCATCTTCTAAATGGACTTTTACTTGTAATTTTTCTTCTAACATTTTTTGAAACTCAAAACTTCTTTGGGCTCTTTCTCCCAGTGTATTATTCATGTTTTTGGGAAGTCCTAAAACAATTTCTTGGACCCTTTCTTCTTGCATGATTTTTTCAACTTCCAGAACTAAAGTTTCTAAAGAATCATCGTGTCGAATGGTCGTATAACTATGAGCAATAAGTCCTAAGGGATCGCTTAAAGCAACTCCCAACGTTTTTGTTCCTAAATCCAGTCCTATATATTTCACCGTATATCCTTTAAATATGCTCTTAGTACAACCTCTAAGATTTTGCTTCTTTCTACCGTACTAATTTTTCTTCTTGCTTCTAGATGGGAAGAAATATATCCGGGATCTCCACTACTTAAGTATCCAACTAACTGTTTCAAAGGATCATATCCTCGATCTTCTAAGGCATCATACACATCTTCTAGAATTCTTTCAACGTTTTTATCATCGAAATCTTCGGTTGCATAAACTCTTGTTTTATCGTCCATATCATCACCACCATAATATTACTATGTATTCATTGTACCATGAATTCTTTGAATTGTCCACCAATTTCAATAAAAAAGAAAGAAGTTTTAAAGGGTCCTTCTTTCTACTTTTTTTGGAACTAATAAAAGTTGTTTTTGAATCATCGTATTTTCTCTTGCTGTTAAAATGTTTTCTTTGAGGTTTCTTTGTTGTTTTAAAAAATTTATAGAATTTTTTTCTTTCATAAGTCTTTCTTTCTCTTTAGAAATCGAAAAAGTCCCCTTCTCTTTTAAAGTAATATGCTCGAAAACTTCTTTCAATGCCCAAAGATCTGGATAACTTTTCAAATGATGCAAATACAAATCGGAAGTTTTGGAAAACGTCATACATATTTTATTAAAAAGTTCCCGGTCTTGTACTTCGCTTAAGACATTTTCTAATCGTTCTTCTCTTTCTGGAAAACTGCCAAGAAAATCAGCTTTTTCAAAACGATTGATTCTTTGAAGAACGGATTTTGGTGCATGATTTTTTAAAAATTCGATTGTATAAGGGGTTTCAAATAAAATAAATCGAACAATTTGACTTCTAGGAAACATTTCTTCAGTTTCGATGGGTTCTTTAGAAAAACTATAAAAACCGTTTTCATTGACACTTGCTATTTGGTAATTTTCTTGCTGTTTTACTTCATTCAAATAAGTTGCATTCGATACTTCCATAACAATTTTTCTTTTTTCTATTAAACTTAAAAGTTTTTGATATACATATTCTTCTTCCTCTTTGGAAAAAAGAAGATGATAATCGCAAATTTTATCTGGGTTTTCTGGATCGATTAATAACACTCTGTCTCCCTCCTTTTTGTGGGACTATAGGCTACCACAAAAAGTGTTTTTTGTCAAGGAATTTTGTCCTATCCTAAATAGCCTTATTTCTCTATTTTTCTTTTGTTTTAACTCTAAAATAGAGAAAATTATGTAAAACTATGTAAAATATTTTATAAAAACGGCATTCTTCCTTAAATTAGTGAAAGTCCATGGTATAATAGAAAAAAAGATAGGAGAAGTGTATGAAAGACGAAAAGAAAAAACGAAAAATTTTATTTTTAGGGATTTTTGCCCTTCTTATTATAGGCTTTAGTTACGCCTTTATTCAACTTACTTTGACAGGAAGTAAACGTCAGGTTTTAACAACTGGAAATTTACAATTAAAATTTTTGGAGGAGAAAAGTATCACCATTGAAAATGCTCTTCCTATGTATGATGAAGTGGGAATGATTCAAGAAGATGAATTTCGTTTTCAATTAGTCAATGAAAGTAATCAAGATATTCATTATGTAATCAATCTCGTTGAAACAGAAAAAAGCAAATCTCTCGATCCTACGCAAAAATTAACAACAGATATGGTAAAATTTTATCTTACAAAAAATGAAACTAATTTATACAAAGGTTCTTTAAAAGAGATCGAATCTGAAAATTTTCAACTTGATGAAGGTTATATTGAAAAACAAACAACGATTCCTTATAGTTTACGATTTTGGTTGGATTCGAATATACAGGATCAAGATACCATTAAAAACAAAAGTTTAGGATATAAAGTTGAGGTACGTGCTGTACAAGAAATTCAAAAAGTAAAACATACTCTACGTTTCTTTTCTTCTGTGGGAGAAGATCCGGAAGACCAAATAATCTATGAAGATTCTACCTATGGTTCTCTTCCAGAATTAAAACAAGACGGTTACAAATTTATGGGATGGTATACTTCTAGTAATGGAAAAGGAGAAAAAATAGAAAGTACTACTTCTGTTCAAAATGCTGATCATATTCTCTATGCTTATTGGTTAAAACTTCCGAATGCACCGGAGTTAAGAAAAAATATGCTTCCTATTGTCTATAGCGAAAAAGAAAACAGCTGGATTGTTGCAGATACAAAAGAGGAATGGTACGTTTACGATGAACAAAAATGGGCCAATGCAGTAACGGTAATCCCTTCTGTTCGAAATACTTATTTTGATGAAAATGGTCAAGTAAAACAAGACGCAATTGGTACTAAAATTCCGGAATCAGATATGAATGCGATGTGGACTTGGATTCCAAGATATCAATATCAATATACAACAACCTCTTATGGTACAGGAACAGAAGACGATTTCTATGCTTTATTAGAAGGAAAACCAATATCAATTCATATAAGTTTTATTGATCCGAATACTACTTCTCCTTCTTTTGGTTATAAAATTCCTAATGGCTTTACTTTTCAAGGAAAAAATTTGGCTGGTTTTTGGGCTGGAAAATTTGAAACGAGTAATGCTACTGAAATAACGGATATTAAATCTTGCATGAATGAAGATTGTGCTGAGTTTGACTTAACGATTTTACCGAATAAAAAACCATTAATCAAGCAAGCTATCTCTTCTAATTTTTATTCTGCTCGACATATGCAAGCAGAGGGAAATCCCTATGGCTTGGATGTAACTAGTCAAAATACAATGAATATTCATATGGCTAAAAACAGTGAATGGGGAGCAATTGCCTATTTATCGCATAGTATCTATGGAAAAAATGGGAATCCTAAGTATCTTCCAGAAGAAAAAGAAATTGTTTTGAATAATTGTAGTACCTTAAAAACTGGAATTGCTGCAAACAGTTCTACAGATTCTTCATCGGTAGATAGCTGTGACAATAATTTATATCAAACAGAGAAAGGACAAACGGCATCGACGACCGGAAATATTACAGGAGTTTATGATATGGCTGGTGGAACAGAAGAATATGTTATGGCAGTTGCTACTTATCGGGCGGGGGATTCTTTGTTTCCGAGTGCAGATTTTCTCTATTTGCAAGATGAAGATTACTTAGATGTATACAACAATACATCCGATACTACAAACAGTTATTCTCATGCGTTATTTGAAACGAAAAAGTGGTATAATGACAAAGCTGAAGCCTCTTCTATTCCGTGGTATACACGAGGTGGTAGTTGTGAAGATGGCGAAAAGGCAGGTATTTTTGCCTATTTTGTAACCACTGGATCGTTTTATGGTAATTTTTCTTATCGAATCATTCTAAGTCCTTTAAATACAGAATAGAAAAGAAGAACTTGTCAAGAGAAAAAAAATAGACTATAATGTTAATAGGATGGGTGATTAATTTGAAATACTTTCTTGTTGGTATCTTGAAAATTTATCAAATGATTCCCTTGGAAATGCATCGATTTTGTCGATATACTCCCTCCTGTTCTCAGTATGCCATCGATGCGATTCAAAAATATGGATGCATGAAGGGTTCTTTTCTAGCTATTAAAAGAATCGGACGATGTAGAAGAAAAGGTGGGTTTGGTTATGACCCTGTTCAATAAAAAGGAGACAATATGAAAAAGAAATTATGGTTTATTTTGGGGTGTTTGTTGATTCTTACAACAGGATGTTTTAAAAGAGATTCTTTAGAAAACATTCAAATTGCAACAACGGTATACCCCATTGAATATGTAACAGAAAGACTTTATGGAGAACATTCTCTAGCAACTTCTATTTATCCCAATGAAACGGATTCTTTTCAATATGAATTAACCAATAAACAAATTCAGGATTATAGTAGTAAAAATTTATTTATTTATAATGGAATTACTGATGATAAAGAATTGGCTTTTGAATTTTTAGAGAAAAATAAAAATTTATTAATTATTGATGCAACTTATGGAATGAATGCCAATTATCAAGAAGCAGAACTTTGGTTAAATCCATCGAACTTATTGATGTTGAGTCAAAATATTCGAGATGGTTTAGAAGAATATATAACCAATAGTTATCTCCAAAAAGAAATTGAAAAAAATTATGAAACCTTAAAAGTTGATCTTTCAGAATTGGATGCAGAACTTCGATTAACGGCAAGTAATGCTAGTAGAAAAACGATTGTCGTAAACAGCGATGCCCTTTTGTTTTTAGAAAAGTATGGCTTTGATGTTATTTCTTTAGATGATCAAGAAGTTGCGATTCAAGAAAAAACCATTGTCCAAGTAAATGATTTAATTTCTTCTAAAAAAGTGGGACACATCTTTTTGTTAGAGCATGAAAAAAATAGTGCAGCGCTAGAACAAATTCTAGAAGCAACGAGTATTCCTACTTCAACATTTAAAAGATTGGACACCATAACAGATGAGGAAAGAGGAAACTATGAAAATTATTTAACTCTAATGGGTGATAATATTGAATTATTAAGAGCAGAATTATACGAGCAATAATTTTGCTTTTTTTGTATATTTAAAAAATATATAGAAATACTATAAAAGATCTTTCTTATAAACCTTACTACTTTTTTAATTTTTTAAAAAAAGTGTTGCCAAACCAAAATAAATTTGTTATAATGAATATGCGTTCAGGAAATGGCGAGATAGCTCAGTTGGCTAGAGCATTCGGTTCATACCCGAAAGGTCGTGGGTTCGACCCCCTCTCTCGCTACCAAAAGACATCAAACTCGAACAAATTAAAAGTTCGAGTTTTTTTATAAAAGCATGAAGGAAAATTAAAATAATGGAGGAAAAATATGGAACTTGTACATGTCAAAGGAAATACGTATTATATAAAAAATCCAACCAATATAGGAGTTTATAAAGTAGATGAAGATTCTGTTTATTTAATTGATACAGGAAATGATCAAGATGCTGGGAAAAAAATTTTAAAAATCCTAGAAGAAAAAAAATGGAATGTAAAAGGAATTATAACTACGCACTCGAATGCGGATCATATTGGTGGAAATAAAATTATTCAAAATCGAACTTCTTGTCCAATCTATGCTCATGGAATAGAAAAAAGTATAACAGAAAATCCAATTCTTGAACCTTCTTTTTTATATGGAGGATATCCTTTTAAAGATTTACAAAATAAATTTTTGATGGCAAAGGAATCAAAGGTAACAGAAATTGAGGAGATGAATGTAGAAGGACTTGAGCATTTTCCTTTAAAGGGGCATTTCTTCGATATGATTGGAATCAAAACAAAAGATAATGTTTACTTTCTATCAGATTCTCTTTTTAGTCAAGAAACCATTCAAAAATATTCTGTATTCTTCCTTTATAATGTTCGAGAATATCTAAATACTTTAGACTTTTTAAAAACTTTAGAGGGAGACTTTTATATTCCTTCTCACTCTGAAATAACGAATGATATTACTCCTTTAATTGAACTTAATCGGAAAAAAATAGAAGAAATTGCAGATTGTATTACAAATTTTTGTAAAACAGAAAAAACGCAAGAAGAAATCTTCCAGTACATCTTCGAAAAATACCATTTACAAATGAATTTAAATCAATACTTTTTAATTGGAAGTACGATCAAATCTTATCTTTCTTATCTATATGAAGAAAATAAAATTACTTTTACTTTTGAAAATAATAAAATGTATTGGAAAAAAATAGAAATCAATAAGAAAGATTAAAAGTATTTTCAATGAAAAACTAAGTTTTCTTCTTTAGAGGTTTAAGACCTCTTTTTATTTTTCTTAAAACAAAAAAGAGAAATCTCTTTTCTCTCTTACTCCCTACAGGTTGCACCTAATCCTTCATAAATATCTCGTATTGTTTTTAAATAGACTTTCCCATCTTGAAATAAATCAGCATTTGATGAATCAATTTCTATAAGCTTATCTACATCAATCTTTTCATAATTAATTTTGATCGTACTAATTAAAGTACCATTCTTTATTTTACTATCATAATCATAATAAGAAAGTTTTTGGTAAGGATCATAAGATTCTTGCATCGATTTTTGATAAGCTTCCAAATATTCTTGACTAGCTTTTATTTTTTCTTCTGTTTGTACTTCTGAAACATATAAATCGTGATATTTTACTTGATACTTTACCTCAACATCTACCCCTTCTGCTACTGTTGCATGAGAAGTACAAGTAAGTGTTTTCGAAGAAGATTTACTTTCACAACCTGCTGTAAAAAGAAGGCAAATCAAAAGAATTATTTTTTTTCTATTGTTTTTCATCGTATCCTCCTTCATTTATTTGATTATACCATGAATAAGATACGAAGTAAAGATTATAAAACTCTACTCTTCTTCCATAACAGCATTAATTTTTTTGAAAATATAATTTAAAGCTTTATCAAAAGATTTGGAAATTGTTTTGGAAATTGTAAGAGTTGCATCGGAAATGGGATTTCCATAATTTTTTTCATTTAATTTTAAATAATCTAAGGTATCGATTGCTTTTCCTTCTTCAAGGTCTTGTTCAAATAATTCAATTTGTTCTTTGGTAAGTTTTGTTTTATTTGCTGCTTCGTAATCATAATAATTCGAATTTCCTACTAAATAAAGTCCAATAAATAAGATAAATAATGTCAAGAAAAGAATTCTTATAAGGTTTTCTCCTTTCAAAAAACACCATCCTCCTTCATCATTTGAATTAACACATCACTCACAGCAAGAGTTGAATTTAAAACCTCATCAATCGTATTTTCCTCTCCTCCTAACTCGATTAAAATTGTATTTTTATCAAAATCTTGATTGTATACTCCATTTACTCCAGGTCCTTGTTTTTTATAAATCCCTCTTGTAATTCCTGGATATTTTTCTTCTAAAAGACGGGAAAACTTCTCCGTTACTGCCAAATTTTCTTGGTACTTTTCATTTTCTAAACCGATAATAAATAAAATTTTAGCATAACTTTTATCGCCGATCGTTGTTGTAGAAATCTTTTTATTTACGGAATCTCGATGAAGATCAATAAAGTATTTCAGCGAAGGATTTTTCTCTTTTGCATCTTGCATTAAAAGTTTTGTCACTTTATAACTAGAAGCATAGTTCCAATTGTTCGTATTTAAAAATTCACTGACATTGGCATTTTCAACAATCGAAGAAATTCCTGCATCATTTAATCTTTCTCTTAAAATGTAGCTTGCCATCATAACATTGGGCGTAACGTCATATTCTTCAATATTTTCTGTTGAGTAACTTTCCAATTGATGGGTATTATAAATATATACAAGTGGTTCTTTTTCTAGACCTCTTTCTGGATATGGATCTTCTACATACGTACTATGATTCGTAACAGGTTCAATTTCATCGGAAGAAGTTGCAATGGAACCTTTGTAAGTTGTTTGAAAAATCGTAGCAGGATTTTCAAAATCAATATTTAAAACATATTTCACTAAATAATAAGAAAGATTTTTTTTATTGCTTTTTTCCATATATGGATTCGAATTTTCTAAGATTAATTTTAAAAAGTCTTCATTGGAAATTTGGAAATTCAAATGATTGAATAATTTAATTGAACCGATAAACGTTCCTACAAATAATAAGAGATAAAAAGTAAGTTTGACTTTGGATATTTTCTTTCTTTTTTTCTTCATATTCTTCACCTTAGTAAAAGTATATCTTTATAGAATCATTAAATATGTCGGAAAAAAGAAAAAAGCAGAAAAAATTTCTGCTTATTGATGTATCATCTTTCTAAGTTACGAACTCTTTTATGAAATTTGTTTTATCTCTATTTTTGCACTAGGTTTTGGATTTGTTTCTAACCAAGTTTTTGCTTTATCATCTTTTACAATAATTGTGCAAGAGCTTGGAACAGAAGTGAACATTCCATTGTATTTGGTAATTCCATCAAATGTCATATTGGAAAGATCTAGTCTACTCAAAACAGTACAACCATGAAAAATATTATCCATATTTATATCATTAGAGATATTCCAATTACTTAAATCTAAATCGCTTAAACCGCTACAATTAGCAAACATTCCAGATATATCTAAAGTTTGAGAAAGATTCCAATTTTTTATATCCAGAGATGTCAACCCTTTACATTCATGAATTAAACCTATCATCGTTGTTACTTTTGAAGTATCCCAATTGCTTATTTCTAAAGTTTTTAAATTACTGCATCCAGCAAATAAATATCCCATATCTGTAACATTTTCTGTGTTCCACTGATTTAAATTTAATGTTTCATAACTTCCTAATTGAAATAAAGAATGCATATTTTCTACGCGAGAAACGTCTAAATTTTCAATCCCAATAATATTTGAAAGAAGCATTTTACTAGCAGTTTTACCATCTCCTGCAAAGGCATAGCGCATGGTTGTAACTTGTGAAGTATCAAAAGTACTTAGATCAATTTCTGTTAACTTTACACTATTATAAAACATAAGATCCATATTTTTAACTGCTGAAGTATCTAAATTTTCTAATCCTTCGATACTCGTTAAATTGGAAAAATCATAAAAGAGATGGCTACTATCTGGATTGGCTTTTATTTTACCTTGTACTTGGATATGTAATTTATATTTGTCTTCTCCACTGTTCTCAATATAAGCCATAACACTTTTATCTTGTTTTTGACTTACATCCCAACTTTCGATAGCTGTTTCTTCTGGAATCGAAATTTCCTTTTCTAAAACAATTGTTTCTATTTTATTTCGATAGTCATCTTGCCAAAATTCTGTTTCTCCACCAGTTGTATCATAAATATGAGATGCTTTTTTTATCATACCAACTTCTTTTGCTTCGTTTAATTGACCTGCTTCTACATCAATTCGAAATTTTAAACTTTTTCCGCTTATTTGCTCATTCTTTGTTACTTCACTGTCAATCCAAAGTCTCAATTCATATTCGTTTGTTTTTTGTCCTTCTATTGTTCCACTATCGATTACTCTTTCTTGAATGTCCTTTAAATATTTTTTTCTCGTTATACTGTTCTTCGTTAAACCATATCTTATAATGTTTGGAGATAATCTCTCTCCTTCTGTTATATCAATTAATTTAATAGCATAATCTACTTTGTTTTTTCCATTATTCACTAATTGAAAGTTAAAGGAAGGTTGAAGAAGCCCTACTTCATCATACATGGGAAGAGCATCTGTTATCGTAATTGCATTTTGTTCTTTTAATTCCAAAGATAACTCCCCTGCTCGAATAATTTGTTTTTTGGTTCCTGTTAACGTTAAATTGATAAAGGCATAAGTGATGCTCATGAAGAAGACAAAAATACTGGTGATGAATACACTAATTTTTATCACCTGTTTTCTGTTTTCTTTTTTACTCATTTAAAACACCTCTTCTTTTAAGAAGGATTTCTCCTCCTGATTATACTTTGATTATACCATAAATCTATATTTCTGTATATACTTTTCTACTTTCAATAAAAAAAATTAAGGTTTTTTCCAAGATGTTTAATAAATTTTTAAACAAGCTTATAAACATTTAAAAGAAAAATTAATCATAATCACATAAAGAACTCTATAAACATATTTTAAAAAAAAAGAAGTATGTAAGAAATTCCTACATACCTTTTTCAATTCATTTTATTTATTTAAAATTGCATCGATTGGTTTCATTTTAGCAATCTTTCGAACTGTAAACAATGAAGAGAAAAATATAATGAAAATTACACTTCCAAAAATAATGAGTGTTGTTGAAATTGTCAATTCAATAAACTGAATTTTGAAAAATAAATGACTATAGATAGCACGGTTCATAAAGAACACAAAAAGCGATAATATCATAAGCGACAAGAACGCTGAAAAAATTCCAATCATCAAACCTTCGTGTAGAAAAATTTCAAACACATCTTTTTTTCGAGCTCCAAGTCCTCTCAAAATTCCAATTGTCCTTTTACTATAATAAATAGAATTTACAATAAAATTCGTTAATAAGAAAAATGCAAATACACCAAAGACAATACTCGCATAAAAAGCCAAAGAGCAAACACTTTGAAGAACAAGTTGCACTTGACCAATCGTGCTACTATAAATTGTCGTACTATAATATTTACTATCCTCTATTGGAAAATGATGAAAAATCTGTTCGAACTTTTTTGAATCCTTATTTTTTAATAAAACCATAACTTTCGAATAATTATCTCTCATCAAATCATTGGCAAGATCATTTGCCATATAAATGGTATCTTCATCATCTAATTGAACTCCCCGAACAAGTACCTCCATAGAAGCCTTATTTTCGTTCGATTCTTGATCGAAAAATTGAAGTGTTAGAGAAGAATTAAAGAGATTATTTTCCCTCATAAAATTTTGGGCAAATTCGATTGTTAATTCTTCATCACTTTTATAAAGAATTTCTTTTTCTTCTTCCAAAGTAGGAAAATCTACCTCACTAGAAGTTTCCAGTTGTTGGTTATATTCATCAAGTAATACTTGGTTTCTCTTCATAATTTCTTTATTTTCTTCTTCCAACTGTTTGATATTTTTATTGTAATCTTGAATATATTGTTCCTTTAACTTACTATAATTATTTGACGTTATGCGATCTAAGACAGATTCATTAATAAGAATCTCATGGCTATTTAATGTATCCGTTGCATCAAACTTTTCTGTATTTATGTAAGATATCTTTTTATCAAGAAAACTCCAAGTATCAGAAATCCCATACTCTTTTCCTTGGAAAGTTAAGCGACTTCTATAAATTTCCGAATCAAGGGTACTATTCTTTTTTAAAGGAAGATTCTTTGCAAAGTCTTTCGTAACATAAATATTCAAAGGTTCACTTGCAAATTTTTTACTAAACTTACTATAGTTATATCGATATTGGGGAAGTCCGAACCACTCTTCCTTGGAAATAACTTGATCAAACGTAAGATTTTTTAAATTTTCAAACTCTTCTGTTTCATCCAAGATAATTCCCGATACTTTCACTTTACTGCTACCAAGTTTTAAGTATTTGTCACTCTTTACGAACTCTTCGTAACTTTTTGGAATATAATAATCTTCTTTATAGTAATTTTTTTCTTCATTATATACTAAAATTCCATATTTCATAATAAAATCTGCAAGATAACTGTGAATCATAATCTCATCGCTATTTTGGGGATACCGCCCAATTATCTTCTGGTTTATAAAATTTTCATTTGCTTCAACAAAAATAAAATTATATTCTAACGGAATAAACAAATAATATACAGGAGTTGTTTTTAAATTGTAACTACTTTTAAAATTAATCGTAAAACCAATATTCTTATTATTTTCATTTAATTTGTACCCAATTGCATAAGGAGTATCTGCATCTTTTTGAATATTCAGAACATCCTCATCGGTAAGTTCAACATCTTCCCCGCTAACATACCAAGAATCATCCGAATTATTATAGTTTCCTTTCTGAACCATTACATACTCTTCCTTTGTATCTACCATGGTTTTAGCATAACTTTTTTCAATGTTAAATTTTGAAAGAATCATCGAAAGTCCAACAAAAATAAGAGCCATCGTAAGAAGTAAAACAGTAAAAGCAAGGCGCAACTTTTTAGCTTTCAAATTCATCGATGCAAATTTTAAACTAGAGAAAAATGGCAACTTCGATTTTTTCGCTTGAAAGCTCTCTTTTGATTCATTCTTTTCTAAAATACTATTGGAAACAATTTCTCCATCATGAATTTTTAAAATCCCATCCGCATAAGTATTCGCTGATTCAACATCGTGCGATACTACCACAACCAGTTTTTCTTTACTAATTTCTTTTAACAAATCAAATATTTGACGTCCTGTTTCTTCATCCAAAGATCCTGTTGGTTCATCCGCCAAAATAATTTTAGGATTTTTAATAAGAGCACGAGCAATCGCAACTCTTTGCTTTTGACCACCAGAAAGTTCATTAATTTTTCTTTTTCCAAGGCCTTCGATTCCTACTTTTTTTAATAAAGAATCGACAACTTCTAATTTTGCCTTTTCTTTTTGAAGTTTTAGGGAAAGAACAATATTATCATAAACATTGTAATCTTCTAAT
Source organism: uncultured Bacilli bacterium (assembly GCA_947623645.1). Lineage (GTDB taxonomy): Bacteria > Bacillota_I > Bacilli_A > RF39 > UBA660 > MGBC162581. The sequence continues at coordinate 4,515 of CANQHK010000010.1, read as the reverse complement.
AAATTAAATTCTTGAAAAACAAATCCAATGTATGTATTACGGTAGTAATCAAAATCTTTATTTTTAAACTTTTTGATATTGTATCCATCAACCATTATTTCCCCTTTACTACATTTATCAAGTCCACCAAGAATATTTAATAAAGTTGATTTACCACTTCCACTTTTTCCTAAAATAAAAATGAAACCTTTTTCTGGAAGAGTAAAAGAAACATCTTTTAAAGCTTCCGTAGAGATTCCTTTTTTAGATTTATATGTTTTATAAACATTGCGAAATTCTATCATAACCAACCACTCTTCCTATTACGTTTTTATTTTAATCCAGAATCTCTATACTTGTCAAGTATTCCACCACAAAAAAAATGGATTCCAAAATACCTAGAACAAAATTTTATTGTTCTTACAATTCTTGATAATCCATTCTCCCAAAAAGGGTGCAAATATATCTATTTTTTACAAAAGTGAACTAATAATAAGAAGAACAACTCCCATAAAGAATCCTGCAAAACTTACTTTTGTATTCTTTGTTTTTCGCATTTTTGGAACAAGTTCCATAAATAGAATAAATAGAAGCATTCCAATTGTTAAAGTTAAGCTAATGGCTTCGAGTATTTCGATATAATTTGCAACCGGAAACAAAAATACAAGAAGACCTCCCATAAAGGTAGAAAGTGCAACGAAAGAAATTAAGGTCATCGTTTTCTTTTTATCTTTATTTTGTTGATAAATTGCACTAGCAATAACCATTCCTAAAGGAAGATTGTGAAGCCCTACTCCAACACTTGCCATAAAAGCAGCTTTCACATCCTGCATGGATAACATATAAATTGCAATTCCCTCAACCATATTATGAACAAATAATGCAATCGATGAAACCAGACCAATATGTCCTAAATTTTGATCATCATCCGTGATATCTTTTTCGTCTTCTTCATGATTGGGAACAAACTTGTCCAGAACAAGAAGCAAAACAAAACCAAAAGCAATTCCTGAAAAAATGGCAAACCCTTTAAAGATTCCTCGATAAGGTACTACTTCCATAACTTCAGGAATTAAATCAAGAAGAATGAGCATAAAAATAACTCCTGTTGCAAGTGCAATTGAAAATTCTACAAACTTCTCACTTTCATCTGTATAAAAAGCAATAATTGCTCCCAGTATCATAAAAATTCCTAAAAGAAACGTTAGCCAAAGTCCCATCTTATTACCTCCAAACTGTATAAAGAATGACAAGCACTCCAAGGAGGATTCGATAAATCATAAAGAGTTTAAAATCATGTTTTCTTAAGTATTTCAACAAAAATTCAATACAGAGAAGACCTGCTATAAAACTTACCAAAACTCCTACGATAAAGACACTTAAGTTCGCGCTAATCAAAGCGATTGTCTCCCCTTTTAATAAACTGAGTACCACTGCTCCAGCAACAACGGGTGCTGACAAGAAAAACGAAAACTTTGCTGCATCTTCTTTTGTTAATTTTAAACATCTACTAGCAGCAATGGTCGTACCACTTCTAGAAAAACCAGGAATGAGTGCAAAAACTTGACTACAACCAATTAGAATTGCATCTTTTAAAGTCATATCTTCAATTGTTTTTTCACTTTTACTATATTTATCTGCTAAATAGATTAAAACACCCATAATAATTAGTGCAGAAGCAATTAAAATAAAGTTTGTTCGAATGAGTTCTTCAATTTTATCTTCGAATAAAACTCCAACAATTGCAGCAGGAATCGTTGCAGCGACTAAATACCAAAGAATTTTTCCTTCTTTATCGGATACTCCTTTAGTAAATCCTTTCACAACCATATTCCAAAAGTCTTTAAAAAAGTATAAGCAAATAGCAAGAAGGGTTCCAAAATGAAGAGCAATATCAAAAGCAAGAGCTAAATCTCCACTAACACTACTTGCTCCAATTCCAAATAAATCTCTAAATAAAATTAAATGAGCACTTGATGAAATGGGTAAAAATTCTGCAATTCCTTGAATAATAGCAAGAATAACAATTCCAAAATCCATATTATTTCTCTCCTAACATATATGATATAAAGATTCCAAGTCCAAAGAATACAATTGCTAATAGAACTTGTACAGGGTTTAAAATAAACGTAACTTCTTCTAGAGCAGACAGAATAATTGCTGGTGCACTCGCAAGAATAAATCCGAAAACTCCAAAATAAAATTTCTTTTCGTGTTTCTGAAATAAAAATTCAATGAGTTTACTAATTCCAATAAATCCAACGACAACGCCAATTCCAAAAACTCCTGCAACAAGAAGATTGGAAAATAAATCGTGAAAAGCGGTCAACTCTTTAATTAAAGCGATGATTGGATAATAATACCCCAGTAACATTAACATTAAAGATCCACTTACTCCAGGAATTACCATCGTTCCTGCAGCAATCATTCCAACGATAAACAAAAGAATATAACCAAGAAAGTTTAAATGATGTAAATCAACATCTCCCATTCCTTCAAAAATTCTTCCTGCCAAAGCCATAAAAATAACGAGTGAAAAAGTAATCAGGAAAATGATGATATTCGATACTTTTCTATTTTCTTTTCCTTGAATTTTTTTATAAATCATCGGAACTCCACCAAGAACCAGTCCAATAAAGAATAATGTTGTTGGAAGAGGATAATTTTGATAACTAAAATCTATGACTCGACTCATAGAAACTAAAGCTAAACCAATTCCTAGTAAAATAGGAAGTAAAAAACTCAAATTTTCTTTTATCTTCTCAAAGAAATGAGAAATGGATGAAATAAATTGCTCATAAATTCCTAAGGTCATTGCTAAAGTTCCTCCAGAAACTCCTGGTATGATATTGGCAATTCCCATAATAAATCCTTTTACAATCAATATGATTTTTTCTTTCACAGTAACTCCTCCGTTTATTTTCTTAATTCGTTATTATATATTATATCATACTTTTTAGAATATTCGAAGAAATTTATTGGATTTCCAAAAAAAAGTAAGATTTTTCTCTTACTTTCCTAAAAGATATCTTCGATATCCTCCAATTAAATCAACGGTGTGATAACCTTTTTGATTTAAAATTTCACATACTCTTCTACTTTTCGATCCACTATCACAGTATAAATAATATGTTTTATTTTTATCCAAATAATTTTCTGGCATCATCATTAAATAATTATATGGTATATTTTTACTCTTATGAATACTTCCTAAGATATACTCATACTTTTCTCGAATATCAATCAAATTATCATCAATTGCAATCGAATCGATTTCTAAAATATCAATATCTTCGTACATTGTATCCCCCTCTACTATAATATATGATTGATCTTTCAAAAAAGAAAAAAAGCAGATTCCTGCCTTTAAAAATCTTACCATTTTCTTTCAACTTCTATCTTTACCCATATATCAAATATCTCCTTAGACTATATTTTATTATAGCATTCATTGAATAATCCAGTAATATTTAAAGTGCAAAAATTGCACTTTATTTTCAAAAATATTGCACTTTAAATTTTTAATTCTCATATACTCTTACTATATCTTAAAAAAAGAAAAAAGCAGATTTCTGCTTTTTAAAATTTTCATAAATTTTGTTCTAATCCTTAAAAAAAAACTTTATAGGTTGTATTCCCTTCATCATCAATAGTTAAATGGTTTTTAGCATTTCAGTTTCTTTTCTTGTTAGATAATTCCCTTTAAAATTAGTAAGAGTCAGATTTTCTTTTTTAGAATTAACTTTAGTAAATATAATTTCGGTAGCAGTATGTCCGATGGTGCTTTCAAATGACATGTTTATCATTTATATTTTTTTCATTATTATTTAAAGATTTAATATTGCCTTCTGAAAGTATCTTTATTTGTGAAATAGCAATTTTATTTAATCTCTCAAGTCTTTCAGCTTGAGATAATCCATAATTAATAAATACTGAATTTAAGTTTTCTAAATTTGCCAAACATATAAGTTCATCAATAGAAGCATAATCTCTAATATTACCATTTAAACTAGTATTTTTTGCTCTCCATTCTTTTGCGGTCATTCCAAATAATGCCATATTTAACACATCAGCTTCTTCAGCATAAACAAAATTTATTTGTTCTTTGTTTAATTTTTGTGGTATTAAATTATTTTTAATTGCTTCCGTATGAATTCTATAATTAATTTTAGATAATTCCCTTTTAGCACTCCATCCTAATTGTTTTTGCTCTTCTTGTTTTAGTCTCTCAAACTCTTTGATTAATAATAATTTAAATTTTGGACTAATCCACATACCAAATTCAAAAGCAATGTCCTTATGGGCATATGTTCCACCATATCTTCCAGCTTTTGATATTATACCAATGGCATTCGTTTTATTGACCCATTCTTTAACACTAATCTTATAACTATTTAACCCTGCTTTACTTTTAATTATGGCGAATTCGCCATAATTAAAATTAGGATTATGAAGTTCTTCCCAAATTCCTAAAAATTCAATAGTATTTCTATTTCTAAGCCAATCAGATACAAAAAAATCTCCATCTTTTGACTT
>CANQHK010000009.1 GCA_947623645.1 uncultured Bacilli bacterium | reverse complement strand
TCATCATTATCAAATTCACTAGCAAATTTTTGCATATATCTTAAATTTCTTGCTGACATACCTTTAATTGTAGGAAATTCTATTTTTAAATCTTTTGCTAAAGTATCAATAAAGGATGATCCCCATTTATTATTTTCAATTAATTTTAAACCGATATTATAATACATCAAAATTAAGTCTTTATTAGCATTTTCAACTATTTTATTCCTAGTTGTTATTAGTGTCCTTTTAATATCATTCAGTACTTCAAAATATCTATCATTACTATCTAACATAATGACCTCCTTCACAAGTTCCTGCTGATATAATTATACTATAAATATCAATAAATTCCTATATTGTCATTGAATTTTTATTAGATATTTATCTATTTTTGGTGAGTTTCTCAATAAATGTTGAGGTATGTATAAAAATAGAATATAATCTATTTAACGAGTGAAGGATATTTTTTTGATAAAAGGTTTAAAACCCTCTTATCATCCACTCCTTTACAAGGAATTCCCCTGAAAAGAAGGAAAAGCATCTGAATCTTCAAACATATCCAAATTCATTGTAACATAAAAGAAATAAATAGTGACATTAAAATTAACTTTTTATAAATTTTAAAAAGTGTTTGCAAAAGTATCATTTATGTGATATGATGAATATGTCAAAAGAATTTTGACAAAATAAAAAGGATGCGTTTGAAGGGGGTAATCAGACGCTTTCCGATTAGGGATCGCACCTGAAATCAACAAGAGTTGAAATTAGATGCTTTTATTATTTGTATAATAATGTTATTACAATGAAGAACAATAGTAATATTATGATCATTCTCTTTTGGTCATAATATCACCACCTTTCTTAACCAAACCCTCTGATTAAGAAAGGAAAAGTACCTGAAATCAACAGAAGTTGAAATCAGGTACTTTTTTTATTTATATTAATTTTTTTACCACATAATTCGATAATATTTTTAAATAATAAATAATATAATATTTGTGCTAATAATTGAAAAAACATATATTTTTAGCGATTTTAGGAGAAATTTTCTCTCAAAACATTTACTTTTATGTGGAAAAGTGATAATATAATCATAGAAAACGGAGGTATTATTATGTTATTACAATTTAAATTTAAAAATCATAAATGTTTTTATGATGAAACTTCTTAGACTTAATGGCTACCCAAGAAAAAAGACATATTGAATCAACAATAAATGTTAATGGTAATAATATTTTACCAATTATTGCGATTCATGGAGCAAATGCTTCTGGAAAGAGTAGTGCTCTTGAAGCATTAGATTTTATGTTTGAATTTATTAAATTTTCTAATAGAATAGATATCAATAATGATTTACCAACTAATCCGTTCGTATTTAGCAAAAAAAGTATTCATGAAAACAGTGAATATGAAGTATCAATTTGTTTAGGTAACAGTGAATATAGATATGGATTTTCATTGAATAAAAATGGAATAGAAGAAGAGTGGTTATACACGAAAAAATTTGCATTCAATACGAAAGCTTCTCAAAAAATAATTTTTGAAAGAATTAAAAATAAAGTATCCTTTGGAAAGCCGTATAGTAAGTATGAAAAAACGTGGAATTTATTTGGAAATGATATTCATTTAAACGAAAGCAAATTATTAGTATTAAGTAATATTGCAATTAAGGAAGAATCTGGAATTTTAAGAGATTTATATGATTATATTTGTAAATTTGATTTTAGAATTGAGAGTGAATTTAGAAAAGCAAGTATTGATATATTAAATAAAAATGATTCAGTTTATGATAAATTTCAAAAAATTATTAATGAATTTGATTCATGTTTGTTAGGAATTAGAATTGAAACTATGGAAACTGACGAAGGAAAAGAATACAGTATTAGTGGCGTTCATAAAAATATTGATGATTTATCAACAAAAATATTAATTCCATTACATAGAGAATCTAATGGTACTATTCGTATTTTTAATATTATGCCCACAATTTTGAAAAATTTAGAAATGGGTGGTTTATTATGTATTGATGAAATAGATGTAAAATTACATCCGTTATTATTCAAAAAAATTGTTCAAATGTATATGGACAAATCAATTAATAAAAATAATGCTCAATTAATTTATACAGCTCATTCAACATTTTTATTTAATAGCAATGATTTAAGAAGAGATCAATTATACTTGGTTGATAAAGATGAATTTGGTAAATCAAAATTATATTCATTATCTGAGTTTAGAAATTTACGTGCTGATTCAGATTATGAAAAAAAATATCTTTCTGGTCAATTTGGTGCTATTCCATATAAAAAGTAGGTGTTGTTATGGGTAGTGATAATTTATATAAAAGAAGAACTGAGGAAAGACAAAAAAGAAAAGAAAATATAATAAGGCAGAAATCCAGCAATTGGCTAATTGTTTGTGAAGGAATTAAGACGGAACCAAATTATTTTAAAAAAGTGATTGAAAAAATAAATGAAAAAATAGAGGATGAGTACAAACTAAAAGTAAACATTGTTGGCAAAGGTATGAATACAACATCTTTAGTTAAAACAACAGATTTGCAAGTTAAGATAGATAAGTATTCTACATCGATTGTTCCATATGGAAAAATATTTGTTGTTTTTGATAAAGACAGTTTTCGTTCAAAAGATTTTGATGAAGCCGTAAAAATGTGTAAAGATAATGGATACATTCCTTTATGGTCAAATCAGGCAATAGAATTTTGGTTTCTTCTTCATTTTCATTATATTTGTTCAAAAATGGATAGGGCTGAATATGCTAAGAAACTAAATGAATACTTTAAGATTCAAGGTTTAAATTATAAATACAAAAAAAATGATGATAATATATATGATCTTTTATTAAATATGGTTCATTAGATAAAGCAAGAAAAAACGCAAAAAAAATTAGTGATGAACATCAAAATGATAAACCATCGCAATCAGAAAGTTGTACACAAATACATAAGTTTTTTGATGAAATTGACGAAAGACTTAAGGAGTTAGAATAAATTTTTAAACTTGTTTACATTACTTTACATTTTGTTTAAAAGAATATGAAAAAAATATTCTTTTTTTCTTTACAAAAAAATCTCTTTTATATAAAATAATGGTAAGTAGTGGTTGAAAGTGGAAGAAAGTGGGGGATTCAAAATGTTGATGATGGGCGAATTTCGACATGCAATTGATGAAAAGAAACGTTTGATTATTCCATCAAAATATCGGGAAAATTTAGGCTCTTCCTTCGTCTTAACAAGAGGAATTGATAAATGTTTGTTCCTCTATCCCAAAGAAGAATGGAATCACTTAACAGAAAAATTACATACGTTATCTTTCACCAAAAAAGATGCCCGCAACTTTATGAGATTCTTCCTCTCAGGTGCTACGGAACTTGAATTTGACAAGCAAGGTCGTATTCTTTTGCCAATGAATTTGTTGGAGTATGCCAGTATTCAAAAAGATTGTATTATCGTTGGAGTTGGTGAACGCCTTGAAATTTGGGCAAAAGAGGAATGGGACAAGTTCTATCTTGCAAATGAAGAAAACTTCTCCGATATAGCAGAACATTTATTTGACGGGGAGGTTTAAAATGCATATTAGTGTCTTATTAGAAGAAGTCCTAGAAGCCTTACAAATTCAGGAAGACGGGGTCTATGTTGATGCAACACTTGGTTATGGAGGTCACTCCAGTGAAATTTTAAAAAGAATAAGAGGGGGGCACTTATTCGCCTTTGATCAAGATCGAATAGCCATTGATGCAGCAAGGAAAAGACTCGAAAAAATTAGCGATTCGTTCACGATCATAAAGAATAACTTTTTTAACATGAAGAAGGAACTAGATCAAAGAGGAATTTCGAAAGTTCAAGGAATTCTCTTTGATCTAGGGGTGTCTTCACCACAACTGGATGAAGCAGCACGTGGATTTAGTTATCATCAAGATGCACCTCTTGATATGCGAATGGATTTGGATCAAGATTTTTCTGCTTATAATGTTGTTAATGAATATAGAGAAGAAGATTTAATCAGAATTCTTCGCGATTATGGAGAAGAAAAGTTTGCTAAAAGTATCGCTCGAAAGATTGTTTTAGAAAGAAGCAAGAAGCCGATTGAAACGACTTTTGAACTAGTCAATATTATTAAATCTAGCCTTCCACAAAAAGCAATGCGTGAAAAACATCCGGCAAGACGTACTTTTCAAGCAATTCGCATTGAAGTAAACCACGAGTTAGAAATCTTAGATTCTAGTTTAAGAGATGCTCTATCTTTACTGGATATTCATGGAAGATGTGCCGTTATCACATTCCACTCTCTAGAAGATAAGATCGTTAAAAATTTATTTCGAGAATATACGAAAATCGATGAAAAAGTTCAAGGTCTACCCAATATTCCAGAAGAATATTTACCAGACTTTCAACTTGTTTATAAAAAAGGAATTACAGCAAGTGAAGAAGAACTTCTAAAAAACCCAAGAAGTCGAAGCGCAACCCTTCGCGTGATTGAAAGAATAAAATAAAAGAAGAAAAGAGGAATCGATATGAAAGTTATCAAAAAGAGATTAAAAATGAGTAAATTTGAAAGGTTACTATACGTTTTTACCATTGCTTTACTTGTTATTACACCAATTTCTATCATTTTCTCACAAGCAACCCTTTCAAAAGTAAATTATGAAGTTGAAAAAAGCAAAAAAGAAATTACAAAGCAAGAAAAGAAAAATGAAAGCTTAACTATGAAGATTAATGAATTAACTTCTCTAGATACGATTCAAAAGGTTGCAAAAGAACAAGGATTGGGTTATAATAATAATAGTATTAAAACCGTAGAAGGGAAGGAATAGACTATGAAGAAAAAAAGAGCAAGAAATCATATTCGTTTTACGAACATCGTTTATTTTCTTGTTCTTTTTTTATTTGCTATTTTATTTGTCCGGTGTGCTTATATTTCTTTAAATAAAGAAGTGGATGGGATTAATTTAAAAAGTTTTGCTTCCAAAAGAACAACAAGACATGATACGATTACGGCAAAAAGAGGAACGATTTATGATGTTAATGGGGAAGCCCTAGCAGAAAATGTTTATTCTTATACTTTAATTGCTTATTTAAAAGAATCTAGAGGAGAAGGAAATTATGTGAAAGATAAAGAGACGACAGCTTCTTCTTTAGCAACTGTCATTAATATGGATCAAGAAAGTATATTAAAACTTCTTCAAAAAGATGTTTATCAGACAGAATTTGGGAATGCTGGAAAAGGGCTTACAGAGTTAACGAAAGATAAGATTGTTGCTTTAAATCTAGATGGAATCGATTTTATAGAAACCCAAAAAAGATATTATCCAAAAGGAGATTTTTTGTCTTATACTTTAGGATATGCAAGACAAAATAATGAAGGACTTATTCAAGGAGAACTGGGACTAGAAGCTCTTTATGATAAAGAATTAACTGGAGTAGATGGATTTCGGGAATATCAAAAAGATTTAAAGGGGTATAAAATTGCTGGAACAAATGAAGTTGTTCAGGAAGCTCAAAATGGTTATGATATCTATTTAACGATTGATGCAAGTGTTCAGTTTTTGATTGAACAAGCAATCGACAATGTTGCAGAAAAATATAATTTTGATCAAATTAATATTGCTGTTGCAGAGGCAAAAACAGGAAAAATTTTAGGACTTGCAACATATCCATCTTTTGACCCGAATAAAAGAAATATTGAAAATTATTTGGATCCCAATATTAGTGTTGCTTTTGAACCAGGATCTACTATGAAAATATTTTCTTATATGGCTGTGATGGAAGCAGGTCGTTACAATGGAGAAGAAAAGTTTAAATCCGGAATTTTTAAAACAACTGATGGAACAGAAATTGGTGATTGGAAAAGAGAAGGTTGGGGATATATTACGTATGATGAGGGGTTTGCTAAATCTAGTAATGTTGGAGTTGTTAATTTAATTAGCAAATATTTAAGTCGAAAAGAACTTTTAAATTATTATAAAAAATTGGGATTTGGTTCCAAAACAGGAATTGAACTTGCCAATGAAACTGCTGGGAAATTGAATTTTAAATATGAAACAGAAGTATTTAATGCAGGGTTTGGACAAGGAATTATGACAACTTCTATTCAGTATATTAAAGCTTTAACTTCTCTAACCAATGGAGGTGTTTTGTTACAACCTTACTTGGTCGATAAAATTGTTGATAGTGAAGGAAATGTTGTTTTACAAAATGAAAGAAAAGAATTAGAACGTGTTGCTAGTGAAGCAACGGTTAATAAAATGAAAGATTTAATGGAAACGGTCGTTCAATCAGGAACAGGAACGTCCTATAAAATGGATGGATACGATATTATTGCAAAAACTGGAACAGCGCAGATCGCTAGTGAAAATGGAACCGGTTACTTAACAGGAAATAGTGATGTTATTCGTGGATTTGCTGGAATTTATCCAAAGAGTGATCCAGATATTATTATTTATGCTAATGTTAAAAGACCTCGTCCGAATTCTCCTAGTTCCCTTGCAAGTTTAGTCAAAGAAATTATTGAAAATATGAGTAAAATAAGAAATAATAAAGTTGGAGAAAAAATTGTTCCAACCGAAGAAATCGAACTTTCTTCTTATATTAATAAAAATACTACAACAGCCGTTACGGCTTTAACAGATTTAGGTTTTTCGGTTGTTCCTTTAGGAGGAGGAAATAAAGTTATTGAACAATATCCTGCTAAAAATACGGTTGTAACAACGGATGAAAAAATCTTTTTAATTACCAATGACCCTTCTCTTACTCTTCCAAATTTAACAGGATGGAGTAAAAAGGAAGTACAAGTGCTTGCTAAACTTTTAAGTATTCCGGTTACTTTTCAAGGAAATGGCTATGTAAGTAGCACTTCTATTAAGGAGGGAACACCGGTTGTTGAAATATCTTCTTTAGAAGTAGTTTGTGATGAGAAATTTAAAAAAGTAGAGGAGGAGATTCCATCATGAAAAAAAATGGATTTACTTTAATTGAATTACTATCTGTTTTAGTTATTTTAGGAATTATTTCAACGATTGCTATACAAACTTATAATGTATTGATTAAAACCAATGATGAAACAAAATATACGTATTATTATGATTTGGTTAAATTAGGAGCAGATCTTTACCTAGAAAGTAGAAAAAATTATTTGGAAGATGGGTCTTGCTATAGTGTAAAATACAGTACTTTGGTAGAAAGAAATTTAGTAAAAGAAGAAGGAGTCGTATGTGAGGGAACCTTACTCCTTTCTAGATCAGGGAAGAAATTCACTTATGATGATGCATTGCTTGCTTGTAAAACAAAAGAAGGAAAAGTTTTAAAAGAAAAAGGAACGACGACAAAAGTTTGTACTGCAACGGATTAGATTAGATTTGATAATAGAAAAATCAATAGTTTGAGTAAAATAATCGAATGTGAGGATGATGATACATGAAAAGAAAAAGACTTAGAAAATTCATGGTAAGAAAACTATCGTTGCTAGTATTTCTAGTAGGGACTCTTTTTGTGTCTTTAATTTCTATCAGTTATGCTCTTGTCAATGCAAGGATTACAGGAGTTACTCATTATTCTGTAAAGATTGGAACGTTGGCTTTTGAGATACAAGATGAGGAGAATGCTATTCGTTTACTTAATGCTTATCCTATGACAGATAACAAAGGAAAAACTTTAAAACCTTATGCTTTTACATTAACGAATACGGGAACTTTAAAAGAGTATTATCAAATATTAATTATAGAGGATACAGAAGAAAAAGCAGCATGTACAAATTGTAAGTTCTTAACTCCTGATAAAATAAGATATTCTCTAACAACGAATGGAACTGATGGAGATAGTCAATATTTAAATAGTGATAAAGCAGTTATTGAAGTTGGAGAATTAGCAAAAAATGAAACCAAAAATTATGAACTAAGACTTTGGTTGGACGAAGGAGCCACCATTGATGAAGAGGATAAATTGTATTATGGAAAGTTACAGATAGAAGCCTCTCAAGAACCATACGAAAACTATGAAACAAAGCCAAATCCACCAGAGTTAGCTAAGAATATGCTTCCTATTGTTTATAATGAAGGAAGTTGGAAAGTTGCAGATACTCGTACTAGATGGTATGATTACAGTAAACAAGAGTGGGCAAATGCTGTAACTGTAGTAGCAAGTGAAAGAGATACTTATTTTGATGAAGATGGAGATTTACTCGATGATGCTATTGGAAAAGATGTTCCAGAAACTAGTATGAATACATGGTGGGTATGGATACCAAGATATAGTTATACAATAAAATCAGAAGATGGGGGTAGTTATTATGGAAGAAAGTTGAATGAAGAAGATCAAAATCCAACAGCAAGTTTACCAGGAGCAATTGATATAAAATTTATTGATAAATATAAAACCGATACAGGTACTGCTCAATATAGTGAAGAAGTACCAATTGATGGGACTTGGAGAACACCGGATGGATTTCGATTTGGAGATCAAAGAGTATCCGGAATTTGGGTAGGAAAGTTTGAGTTAAGCCATAAAACTTCATCATCGGATACTTCTAATAATAATTTAAATTGTATAGAATCAAAAGAAAATTGTGAGAGAGCAGATGGACTAGAAATACTACCAAACAAAGTATCTTTAAGATATAATAATGTAGCAAATTTCTTTTATGCAATAAAAAGTATGCAAAGAGTGGGGAATCCATTTGGATTTGTAACAGATCAAAATAAAGTAGATATACATATGATTAAAAATAGTGAATGGGGAGTAACAGCCTATCTTTCTCAAAGTAAATATGGAAAATATGGAAATAATATGTATACAGAAACCAATAAAGAAATTTATAAAAATAATTCAACTAGTTTTTATACAGGAAGTAGTAGTGGAAAAATACCGATGACTGAAAGTTCTTCTTCTAGTACATGCAAGTATGATGATATAGAGAATAGAAATGATGGAACAGGTTCTTGTGGAGGAGGAGCAAGTACAACTGGAAATATTACAGGAATCTATGATATGAGTGGTGGTGCTTGGGAATATGTCATGGGAGTATTATCAGATGGGGAAAATCCAAGAAGTGGATATGATAGTTCTTCTAATTCTGGATTTAGTGGCATGGATAAAGATAATGGTCATATAGTTGGAACTAGCTTTCCTGAAGTTAAGTATTATGATTTATACAAAAGTACTGAGCCAAGTTCAGAAGAAGGAAATTTGACTAAAACTGCTTGTAATTTGGGAATTTGTTTTGGCCATGCTTTATCTGAGACCTCAAAATGGTATAATGATGATATTGCCTTTGTTTCTTATAATAATCCTTGGGTTATTCGTGGTGGAAGTCGCGGTGGTGATTTGGCGGCAGGTATATTTTATAGTGGTAGATATTATGGTAGTGCTCACGATTATGCTTCTACTCATGCAGTTCTTATTTCTTTTTAGAATGTTAGTGAATTAATGTAAATTAAAATGTAAAGTAGGTTGTAAAATCTACTTTTTTTGATACTTTTTAAATATAAAATGGAAAATTAAAGTAATTAGCAAAAGAAGAAAAAGACCCCAATTTTATGAAATTAAAATGTATTGACAAGAAAATAGAGAGAGTGCTATAATGAGTAATAGAGTAGGATGGTGGAACATGAAAAGAAAAAGACTTAGAAAATTCATGGTAAGAAAACTATCATTACTAGTTTTTCTAGTAGGGACTCTTTTTGTGTCTTTAATTTCTATCAGTTATGCTCTTGTTAATGCAAGAATTACAGGAGTTACTCATTATTCTGTAAAAATTGGAACGTTAGCTTTTAAAATAGAAGATGAAAAAAATGCAATTCGTTTACTTAATGCTTATCCTATGAAGGATGATGAAGGAAAAACTTTAAAACCTTATACTTTTACATTAACCAATACAGGGACTTTAAAAGAATATTATCGAATTTCTATTTTAGAAGATACGGAAGAAAAAGAAGCGTGTATAAATTGTGAATTCTTAAGTCCTGATAAAATAAGATATTCTCTAAAGGCTAATGGAGTAGAGGGAGAAGTACGTTTTTTGAATTCATCAACAACAGTAATAGAAGTTGGGGAATTAGCAAAAAATGAAACCAAAAATTATGAATTAAGACTTTGGTTGGAAGAAGAAGCCACAATTGATGAAGAAGATAAATTTTATTATGGAAAATTACAGGTAGAAGCATCTCAAGAGCCCTATGAAAATTATGAAACGAAGCCAAATCCACCAGAGCTTGGAAAGAATATGCTTCCAATCGTTTATGATGAGACAGCTAACGATAATAATGGAGGATGGAAGGTAGCTGATATTGATGATGGATGGTATGATTATAGTAAACAGGAGTGGGCGAATGCTGTAACTGTAGTAGCTGATGCAAGAGATAATTATTTTGATGAAGATGGAGATTTACTCGATGATGCTGTTGGAAAAGTTGTGTTAGAAGATAATATAAATACATGGTGGGTATGGATACCAAGATATAGTTATACGATTAAATCAGAAGATAATGGAACCAGTTATTACGGGAAAAAACTAAAAGCAGAAGATTCCAATCCAACAGCGAGTTTACCAGGAGCAATTGATATAAAATTTATTGATAAATATAAAACCGATGCAGGAACGGCCCAATACACTGATGTAGCAACTATTGATGAAACATGGAGAACACCGGATGGATTTCGATTTGGAGATCAAAGAGTATCCGGAATTTGGGTAGGAAAATTTGAACTCAGTCATAGTAGTTTATCGGAGAATGCTTCAGATTCTAATAAAAATAGTTTAAATTGTACAAGTGAAAATTGTGTAAATGCGGATGGAATAGAGATTCTTCCTAACAAAGTATCTTTAAGATGGAATAATATAGCAAATTTCCTTTATGCAATAAAAAGTATGCAGAGATCTGGAAATCCATTTGGATTTGAAACGGATCAAAATAATGTGGATGTTCATATGATGAAAAATAGTGAATGGGGAGTAGTTGCTTATCTTTCTCAAAGTAAATATGGAAAATATGGAAATAATACATATTTAACTTCAACAGATAAAGAAGTGAAAATTAATAATTGCGAAAATTATAAAACAGGAATTGGAGCAAATGATCAGAATGCAAATCAGGATTCTAGTATATGTGATAATTCTGAAAATAAATATGATGGAGAAGATGGAAAGAGTGCAAGTACAACTGGAAATATAACAGGAGTTTATGATATGAGTGGAGGAGCTTGGGAATTTGTTATGGGAGCTTTAAAAGATGAAAGTAATAAACCATTGATAAAGAGTTCCGGGTTTGTTACAGAAGGAGAAACTAATCAAATTCCAGATGCTAAGTATTATGATTTATACGAAGTAGAAGATATAGCAACTGTTTGTGAAGGAACATGTTATGGACATGCATTATCCGAGACTTCTGGATGGTATAATGATGATGCTACCTTTGTTTCCTCTAGTTATCCTTGGCTCTATCGTGGTGGCCATTACAATGGTACTTCCAATCCTGGAGTGTTTGCTTTCAGCTACAACGATGGATTTTCTACCAGTCACAATTCTTCTCGTGCAGTTCTTATTTCTTTCTAGAAATACTGTAAACAAAATTATTTCAAATAAAAGAATGTAAACTAAAATGTAAAGTAGGAAAAAGTTCCTACTTTTTTCTTGACTTTTTCAATGGGGGGGGGGTACTATAGTAATTAGAAACATAAAAAAATAATATTTGCAGTGATATGAATTCGTGATAGGATAATTATAGAATAAACAAGATTGAAAGTAACAAATAAGACTGTAGAGGGAGGACGGAAAATGAAGAATAAAATGAAATGGCTTTTAATATTTCTAACCTTCATAATGCTTATAGCATTTGTTGGAGTAACTTATGCTGTTTTTTCCAAAACCCTTGCAGGAAATAAAAAATATATTTTACGTTTTAGTGATTTGGAACTACAACTCGATGAGAGTAAGACAGACACGAGTATTACTTTAGAAGATATGATTCCTATGAAGGATGAAGAAGGAAAAGCCAATCCTTCGTATCGCTTTTCTTTACTAAATTTAGGAAATAAAGAAATCGATTATGTAATTTATATAGTAGAGGATACAAAAGACCATAAAACACCAAGTGAAGATATTCGATATCACTATACAAGAGATGCTGGAAAACTTGATATTACTAGAAATATAACAGAACAAGTAACAGAAGATGAAAAGTATTATTTAGAAAGTGATTCTATTCCAGGAAATACAACTTATCATTATGAATTTCAAATGTGGTTAGATTATGATGCAGAAGAGGAAGCAATGGGAACAGAATATTCTATTCATTTAGAAATTGATAGTGGATATGATGAATCTATTCCGAATTCTCCAGAACTTGCTAGTGGAATGATACCCGTAACTTATGATGCAACAAGAAAAAATTGGGTAGTTGCTGATACTAGAAAAGAATGGTATAACTACGATGAACAAAATTGGGCGAATGCAGTGACTGTAAAAGAAGGTGGAAGAGATAATTATATAAAAAATTTTCAAGGAACAATTTATGATTTAACAGAGAATCATCATGATGCAGTTACTGTTGGAAGTCCCTCTTATAGTAAAGAAGGAATGATACTTGATGGATATGATGATGGGATTTATTTTGAAAGTGTTTTAAAAGATTTGTTTAAAAGTTCCAATACTGTTCAAATTAAATTAAAAAGAGATAATTTTCGTTCTCGAGATGTTATTTTTGGTAACTTTGATCCTACCAATCTATATAATATCAATTATGAATACACACCTACAAATTTATATCGTGTTTATTTTCAAAATGGAAAAATTAATATTTATGAAGCATCTAAAATATCTGCTCCAGAATTTGTCTTAATAACTTATGTTTATGATAAAGAAAATAGTAATCTAACAATCTATGAAAATGATCAATTAATAATGACTAATACAAATGAAATTTATAAAACTTATAGTTATGATTTTTTAAATGCTTATATTGGAAGAGATATAAGAGAAAAACAAGAAGGTATTGCAGAAGGAGATACGCCTTTTGCTGGAACAGTTGAAAAAGTTATGATTTATAATGATGTTTTAACATTTGATGAAATCAAAAAGAATATAGATACAGAAGTTGGAAAAATTGGAGGAGATGATGGAGTAGTTGATGATCATTTATTCTTATTTTATGATTTCCGGGATTATTCAAAAGTCATTGATTTAACAGAAAATCATCATAATGCTATTACTGTTGGAACTCCCTCTTATAGTAAAGAAGGAATTGTTTTGGATGGAATCGATGATGGAATTTATTTGGATGATATGTTAAAAGACTTATTTAAAAGTTCTAATACTGTTCAAATTAAATTGAAAAGAAATGATCTTCATTCTCGAGATATTATCTTTGGAAACTTTCATTGGCCAGATATTGCACATAATATTAATTATGAGTATACGGTCGATAATCGTTATCGCTTACACTTTAATAATGGTATTATAGATTTAAATGAACCATCAAAAATAACATCTTCACAGTTTCTTACTGTAACTTATGTTTATGATAAAGAAAATAGCAAAATCACGATTTATGAAGACGATCAAGTTATTTTAACAACTCAAGATACAAGATATAAAGAATATAATTATGATTTTGTAAGTGCTTATATTGGAAGGGATGGAAGAGATAAAACAGAAGCTATTACAGGAGGGATACCTTTATCTGGAATTATTGAGAGAGTTATGATTTATAATGATGTTTTAACTCCTGATGAAATCAAGAAGAATATGGATACAGAAGTAGGAAAAATTGGAGGAAATGATGGAGTAGTTGATGATCATTTATTCTTATTTTATGATTTTCGAAGTGCTTATTATCAAAGTGATGAACGTTTTGTTGTTGATACAACGGTCAATATGAATGATACTAATACAATGTTTGTATGGATTCCAAGATTTAGTTATACGATAAAGTCAGAAGATGGGATAAATTATTTTGGAAAGAAAGAAGTGGGGAGAGCAACAGAAGTATCTCAAAACTTACCTGGAGCAATTGATATCAAGTTTATTGATAAAGATACAGTAGAAAAAGGAAGTGGCAAATATACTATAACCAAAGGAGATAGTTGGAGAACACCAGATAGCTTTACTTTTGATAATAAGCAACTATCTGGCATCTGGGTAGGAAAGTTTGAATTAACGGGAAACTTATCGAATGCTTGTACAGATGATAGCTGTGATATATCGAATCTTACTATAAAACCAAAGGAAACTTCTTTAAGAGAACAGTCTGCAAGTAGTTTCTTCTATGCTATAAAAAGTATGCAAAAACTAGAAAATCCATATGGTTTTACAATTTATCAAAATGTAGTAGATACCCATATGATGAAAAACAGTGAATGGGGAGTAGTAGCATATTTAAGTCAAAGTAAGTATGGAAAATATGGAAATAAGAATTATGATGATGCCAATAAGCAAGTAAAAATTAATAATTGTAGTAGTTTTAAAACAGGCGTTGGTGCAACAACACAAAATGAAGCAGAATCTTCTATTTCTTGTAGTAATTCAGAAAATCAATATGATGGACAATATGGAATGGGAGCAAGTACGACTGGAAATATTACTGGAATTTATGATATGTCAGGTGGTACTTATGAATACGTTATGGGAAATTTTAACAGAACGACTAGGGGTAGTAGATTTATAGAAAATTTAGAAGGTCTTCAAGAAAAATATTATGATTTATATAAAACGAATGATCCAACAACAGCTTGTGACGGAGTATGTTTTGGACATGCTTTATCCGAAGTTTCAGGATGGTATGATGATTATAACTATTTTGTTAATGCAAATAATCCTTGGCTTCTTCGTGGTGGAATCTATGCTGATACTTCACATGCAGGAGTGTTTGCTTTTAATGGACATGATGGCTCTTTAGGTAGTCGCTATTCTTCTCGTGTTACTCTTATTCCTTTTAAACAATAGTTTTTGAATCTATAAAGAATGAGTTGATCATTCTTTTTTCTGTCATAAGAAATCAATACTCCTTATGATGATGAAAAATGTTTTTCTGAAATATCTTGAAATCACTTTATTTTTTCCTTGACATTTTGATTGTTTTGTAGTATGATTTAAGACGTAATTTAAAAAACAGAGGTGAAAAAATGGAAAATAAAAAACCAATATATTTAACAAAGAAGGGTTTTGATGAATTAAAGCAGGAGTTAGATGATTTAGTAAACGTTAAAAGACCTGCCAATATCATTGCTATAAAAGAAGCACGTGCTTTGGGAGACTTATCAGAAAATGCAGATTATGATGCTGCAAGAGATGAACAAGCACAAATTGAAGGTAGAATTCAAAAAATTGAAAAGATGCTTGAAAATGCTGAAATCATTGAAGAAACAGCAAAAGATGCTGTTGGAATTGGTTCTACTGTTCAAATTAAATATGTCGATGAAGACGATGAAGATGATACCGATGAATATATGATCGTTGGAAGTCAAGAAGCAGATCCTTTCATGAGTAAGATTTCGAATGAAAGTCCGATTGCAAAGGCTCTTTTAAATAAAAAAGTAGGAGATATTGTAACGGTTGATAGTCCAAATGGAAGTTACAAAATCGAAATTACAGAAATTAAGTAGTAGGAGGAATTATGGCAGATAAAAAGAAAAATAAGAATCGTCATGAATTAAAAATTGAAGTAAAAGGGGAAGAATGGAAGAAGCTTGTCGATGAAAGTTTCCAAAAAGTTTCCAAAGAAAAGACTGTTGATGGATTCCGAAAAGGAAAAGCTCCTAGAAACTTATTTGATAAGAAATATGGAAAAGAAAGTTATTTGATCGAAGCAGCAAATAAAGCTGTCGATGGGGAATTTCGAAAAGTCCTTTTAGAAAAAAAATATCAATTGGTTGCAGAACCACAAATTCATATTACAAAATTAGAAGATGATGTTTTAGAGTTTACAATGACATTAATTGAACAACCAGAAGTTGTCATCAAAAAGTATACAGGTCTTGGTGTAAAAAAAGATAAAGTAAAAGTTACGAATGAAGAAATAGAACATCAGTTGTCTCACCTTTTAGAAAGATTCTCTGAACTTGTTATCAAAGAAGGAACGGTCGAAAAGGGAGATATTGCTGTAATCGACTTTGAAGGATTTATTGATGGAGTTGCTTTCGATGGAGGAAAAGGAGAAAATTATTCTCTAGAAATTGGAAGTGGACAATTTATTCCAGGGTTTGAAGAACAATTAATTGGAATGAAAAAAGAAGAAGATCGCGATGTTCATGTTACGTTCCCAGAAGATTATCATGAAGAATCTTTAAAAGGAAAAGAAGCTGTATTTAAAGTTCATGTTCATGAAATTAAAGTAAAAATGACAAGAGAAATGGATGAAGAATTCTTTAATGATTTAGCGCTTGAAGGGGTTCATGACGAAAAAGCTTTAAAAGAAGAAATTAAGAAATCCATTGAAGCTCAAAAAGAACAAGATGCTGAAAATAAATATATTAATGATTTGATTGAAGCCGTTAGTAAAAATGCTGAAGTAGATATTCCAGAAGAAATGGTTTTTGATACAACCGAAATGATGTTAGAAGATATGAAACAACGTCTTGCCATGCAAGGAATTAGTTATGAAATGTATTTAGAGTTTTCTCATCAAACCGAAGAAGATATCAAAAATCAAATGGAAAAAGAAGCTTTTGCTAGAGTTCTTGCTAGACTTACTCTAGAAGAAATCAAAAAGTTAGAAAATATTACAGTAACTGCTGAAGAAGTCGATGAAAAATTAAAAGAAATGACAGAAAAGTATAAAACAACTGAAGAAGAAATTCTAAAAGAAGTAGGAAGTAAAGAAATGCTTCGTTACGATTTAGAAATGAATAAAGTAATCGATTTCTTAAAAGAAAAAAATTAGTTCACAAAGATGAAAAACTATGATACAATGAATATGGTGAAAATAGATGAATTATTTTGAATATGCCATTATTGTTATCGTTTTAGTCATTATTCTTCTTGCAATCTTAAAAGCAGGAAAAAAAGATGTTCACTTAGAAATGAATAAATTAGTTGATTTTCTAGGAGGAAAAGAAAATATTATTTCTTGTGAAACAACCCTTTCAAGATTTAAAGTTACTCTTAAAGATGTTTCGATTGTAAACAAAGAAGGAATTCAAAAATTAGGGGCTCGAGGAATTGTCGAAATTGATAATCAATTAAAAATTATTCTAGGACCCGAAAGTAAACAACTAAAACGATATATCGAAGAATTAAAATAGACGTGGAACCTGAGGAGTATAGAAAAATTTTCTTAAAGAGAGTTCATGGTTGGTGGAAATGAATAGAAAGTTTTCTAGAAGGTAGCAGGGGAGTTTACTTCTTGAACATTAGTAGAGAAGTACGGATTTTTCCGTTATCTAGAATGAAGGTGCATACATTTTGTATGAACTGAGGTGGTACCGCGATAAAACTCGTCCTTAGAAGAAAGGATTGAGTTTTTTTTATGGATTTTAATAAAATTATTAAAGTGTTTCAAAAATATGTTGAAAGTTTTGATACAGAAAATATAAGAATTAAAAGAAAAATAGAACATAGTTATAAGACGATGGAAGTAGCAAAAGAACTTGCGATAAGATTAAACTTAAATAAAGAAGATCAAGAATTAGCAACCTTGATTGGTCTACTTCATGATATTGGAAGATTTTATCAAGTAGCAAAAACAGGAGGATATGATGACCGAAAGATTGATCATTCCGATGCTGGAGTAGAATATCTAATAAAACTTGGACATATCAGAGATTATATCGAAGAATCCAAATATGATTCTATTATTGAAAAAGCAATTCTTTATCATAATGACTACCAACTACCCAAAAATTTAGACAAAAGAACAGAACTTTTTTGTAAACTTATAAGAGATGCCGATAAAATTGAAATTTATAGGTGCCATGCCCAAACGATTCAAAATTCTTTTGATAGAGAAGAAATCAGCGAAGACGCAAGAAAAACTTTTGAAAGTAGGAAGTGTTTAGGAAAAATAAACAATAAAAGTGAAGGTGTTTTAAGAACTCTTGCTTTTTTAACAGATATGAATTTTAAAGAAAGTTTTCAATGCTTAAAAGAATTGGGGTACTTCGATATGTATATAGATAGTATTGAAGTAAAAAAGGGAAGTCAAGAAGATTGGAATTATTATACAAAGATTAGTAAAAAAATATTGGAGAAAGAAGGAATATAAAATGTTGGATAAAAAATATAATCATTTAGAAGTAGAAAAGGGAAAATATCATTTTTGGTTAGAACATGATTTGTTTAAAGCAGGAAAAGACCAATCCAAAGAACCTTTTTGTATTGTTATCCCACCTCCTAATGTTACGGGGAAACTTCATTTAGGACACGCTTGGGATACAACTTTACAAGATATGTTAATTCGTTATAAAAAGATGAAAGGGTATGATGTTTTGTGGCTTCCAGGAATGGATCATGCTGGAATAGCAACACAGGCAAAAGTCGATAAGAAACTAAAAGAAGAAGGAATCAATCCAAGAGAAATGGAACGATCAGAATGGCTAAAAGTTGCTTGGGATTGGAAACATGAGTATGCTGCAAACATTCATGAACAATGGGCAAAACTAGGTCTTGCACTTGATTATTCAAGAGAAAGATTTACTTTGGATGAAGGACTTAGCAAAGCTGTTCGAAAAGTTTTTGTCGATTTGTATAACGAAGGATTAATTTATCAAGGAGAGAGAATCATCAACTGGGATCCCGAAGCAAAAACTGCACTATCCAACGAAGAAGTTATCTATAAAGAAATTCCCGGAGCTTTCTATCATATGAAATACTTCATAGAAGATAGTGATGAGTATCTTGAAGTTGCAACGACTCGTCCTGAAACTTTATTTGGAGATACGGCTGTTGCAGTAAACCCGAAAGATGAACGATATAATCAATATATTGGCAAGAATGTTATTTTACCAATTGTCGGAAAGAAGATTCCGGTAGTAGGAGATATTCATGCTGATCCTGAATTTGGAACAGGAGTCGTAAAAATTACTCCTGCCCATGATCCTAACGACTTTGAAGTCGGACTTCGCCATAATTTAGAGCGTATTGTTGTTATGAATCCAGACGGAACGATGAATGAAAAAGCTGGAAAATATGAAGGAATGGATCGATTTGAGGCAAGAGATGCCATCATTAAAGATTTAAAAGAATCCGGTATTCTTATTAAAGTAGAAGAAATGCGTCATAATGTTGGACATTCTGAAAGAACAAATTGTATGGTGGAACCTTATCTTTCGAAACAATGGTTTGTTCGGATGCGTCCTTTAGCAGATCGAGTTTTAGAAAATCAAAAAAACAAAAAACAGAAAGTAAATTTTGTTCCTGAAAGATTTGAAAAAATTATGAATCACTGGATGGAAATTACTTATGATTGGTGTATTTCTAGACAACTTTGGTGGGGACATCAAATTCCTGCTTGGTATAAAGATGGGGAAGTATATGTCGGAATGGAAGCACCAACAGAAGAAGGCTGGGTCCAAGATGAAGATGTTTTAGATACTTGGTTTTCTAGTGCTCTATGGCCTTTTTCAACCCTTGGATGGCCAGATATTACCGAAGACTATAAAAGATATTATCCAAATAGCGTTTTAGTAACAGGATATGATATCATTCCATTCTGGGTTAATCGAATGACCTTTCAAGGATTACATTTTACCAATGAACGTCCTTTTAAAGATTGTTTAATTCATGGCCTAATTCGGGATAAAGAAGGAAGAAAGATGTCCAAATCTTTAGGAAATGGTGTTGATCCGATGGACGTTATCGAAAAATACGGAGCAGATTCCTTGCGGTATTTTTTAACCACCCATTCTGCACCAGGAATGGATTTAC
>CANQHK010000008.1 GCA_947623645.1 uncultured Bacilli bacterium | reverse complement strand
ATTCTTCTCTATCCATCATGGAACAGATTTCTTCTTCTGATAGGTTTGTTTTTGAAACGTAGATATCTACACTTGGCTGGGTGATTTTTTTCAAATCCTCTGCCGCTTTATTTAAAGCATTATAGTCGCCTTGAGCTGTACTCCAAGCATTATGAATCATTAAAAGCCCGTTTTCTGGAACAATTCTCTTCTTTCCTGCCATGAAAATCACGCTGGCGGCTGAACAAGCAAAACCATCAACTTTAGTAATTAATTCGCCTTTAAAATCGGATAGTAAAGAATAAATAGCTAAACCTTCAGAAACGCTACCTCCATAAGAATTAATTCTAACTAATAAAGTCGGAGTATCAACTTGAGACAAAGCTGTCGCTAAGTCCAAAGCTCCTGTCCTTCCTGTATCATCACCAAGCCAATTATCAATCCAGTCTTTTTTACGGATATCTCCATAAATGTACAATTCAGTTACATTATCATCTAATTTTCTAAATTTTAAATACTTATCATTCATTTCTACACCTCCCATAGTGATTTAAATTGATGAATTAAGTCATCATATCACCCCCAGACGAATTGGATACATCTGCATAATTTTTTGTAATATGATGTCGTTGTGCCCATTCCTCTTCTGTTTCTGGAATTCCCAAAAAATATCTTGTTTCATCATGACTAAATCCAGAACTAATTAATTTATCAATTGGACTTGCGCAATCAAAAATATCAAAATGCTTAATACTTAATTTATTAAACCGAATTGAATTTCCTTTAAAAAAGTCCTCTTTTTTTATAAGAGAACCATTAAATCCATCTTCCAAAATTGATGTAATTGGAGTAATAGCAAATGTAATGAAATCATTTGTTCCAGTAGATTTTTCTGTTTTGCTACCATAAAAAACATCGAGGGGAATATTAAAAGCCATCGCTACTTCTTTCTCCCATTTATCTTGCAAATTTAATAAATCATCAGAGGATTGCTGTCTTTCTTCAGAATTTAACTTTTTTAAATTAAAATCATTCGAAAGCATGATAATTGCATCTTTTTCTTCCATCAATCCTTCTGTGATTTTTCCTTTATATTCCTGGTAATTCATTGGTTTATTGGTTTGAGGATCAAGAATTTTAGGTTGAAGACCGGGAACACTTAATTGCCATTTATTCACATTTGATGAAATATATTTTTGATTTTGAATCGAAATTAATTTTCCGATATCTTGATAATAATTATCTAGGCACTCCTTAATTTCCGATAAACCCAAACTTAAATAAATACAATTATTAGATTTGAATGTTTTTTCAAGTTTCAAGGAATTTCCTTTATTATCTGTTAATTCAATATTATAAAAAACTTTTTCGTTCAAAATTTTATGATCATAATCAAAGCTATTAGCTAAATATAATTTTCGATTAATTTCTACTATTAAAGCTTCTTTATCTTTCAATAGTTTAGAAACAACATTATAAACAAAAGTTGTCGCAAATTCATTATCATTTGGCTTAATATTCAATCGATAATAAGTATCAGAATCTTTTCGACGCTCTAATTTTTTATCTTTGGAATTATATTTATAATATTCGATTTCACATTTTGATATTGTTTTTGAAATTAAATCAATTGCATGCTCAATAGCATTCTTTTTAATTTCTAATTTTTTTGTTTGCATATTTTCTAAAATATCAATTAACTCGCCCTTTTTATTCTGATATAAAAATTTGGTAAAAAATCCCATAGTATCACTCCTAATAATAAGCATAAATAACTTTTTCTTCTAAAAACTCATATCCACTAACTGCACAAACAAAAGCCATAAACGGATCATTTTTTCTCAATTTTGGTTCTATTTTTTCAAAAAACTTATTTCCATCTTTTTTCATTTTTACACTGGTATTATTGATTGCCCATCGCATTAATGCACTATTTCCAATATTGATTTTCCCATTTGCAAAATCCTTTTCTATTTTTGGAGCATAAATTGCAGCTAAACTAGCAGGAAACCTAATCATTCTGACTAAACCGTTTGGATTTTTTTTATCCTCTATACTAATTCCCTTTTCTATAAAATAAGTTTTTAATAATTTAAAACGATAAGTGTCTAAAATAATTTTTTTAATATCGTATTTTGTCATTTCATCACACACCCAGTCAATAATATCTCTTCCTTCAATGGATTCTTCTTTAACTAAAACAAAATCTTGATAACCATATTGACCAATATTTTTAAATGGAAACTTTATATCTTTAAAAAATGGATTTTGCATACAAATCCATGTTCTCTGTCGCCAAATAAGTTCTCCATTTTCTTCAAATAAAAAACCTGCAGATGCGAAGTCTCGAAAATCAGCAAAATCAATTCCACAAACAGCAGGTTTCCCAGTTAAGTCTGGAGTATCACGTTCAATTTTTTTCTTAATATCTTTGTAAGATGCCTTCAATAGATTGTTCCATGTTGTTATGAAATTCTCTTCATTTCTTTGCGGTAAGTTCATTCGTTTAGTCATAAATTCTGGACGTTTTGATGGAAACTTTTGCATTTCTAAATAATCCATGTAAATATTTTGCTTTAATACTGGCATATAAGGTAAACTTGGATTTGCTTTTATCCAAGCATCCGGATTATCAACTTCTTTTGCATCATCTAATTTACAAATAAAAGGAAAATACCGAAGTTCATTACTTTCCCCGTGCAAAACACCATCACAAACCGATTCTATTTCATCTAAAGGTCCATCACGGACATACCCGTTTGTCGTAATAATAAAAATACGTGGATGCTTAACCTTACCAAGTTCACTTTGAAAAACTTTTATTTGTTCGTCTGTTTCATAAGCATGGTATTCATTAAAAACAACAGCGCCAGCTTTTTTTCCATCTTTTGTTTTTGGATTAGAAGTATTCGCTCGAATCCTTGATCTTGTAATATTGTTTACGATTTTTTCTAAGTTCCATGAAAAAGATTTTTTCATTAATGTTTTATTGTCTTCTTTGACTTCATGTATTACTAAAAATGTGTCATTGGCTTGATCTTCAGAATTTGCAACAATATCAATATTATAATTTTTGATTCCATAATATTGAGTCGTTAAAAAATCTATTAAAGGACATATAAATCCATCTTTACCATTACCACGACCCATTTCAATAAAAAATGTACGAAATAATGGAAAATCATTAATATCGTACATAAATACAAAAGCATAAATAAATTTTTGATATGGGAAAAGCGGATAATACCATCTTTCACAATATTTAATACATTTATAATAAGTAGTATCATCAAAAATGATATCTTTTCTCATTAATGTCGGTTTAACAATATTTTCAATCAATAGAACTCGATCTTCATTAAAAGCATATTTACATTTTTCATAAATATCTAAATAATCATCAATCTCTTTACAGCAAATCATCAGGATCATCTTCTAATTTGTCTTTTTTATTTGATGGAGGATGAACGATAGGTTCATTCAATTTTAATTCACTTAGTATTTTTAGCATTAATGTAGTAACTTTTGTAATATTTACTATACTTTCATTTGGTTTTTCTACTTCTTTTCCAGCAGCATTAGTGGTTTTGTATCGAAGCCCTTTATCTTTAATGTCTTTCTTTAATTTTGCTCGTAATTCTAAATAGTAAATATAATCATTTACTAAATCGTCATAGTATTTTCCATTTTTTCTTGTGAACGTAATTGAGCCATTAAATCTTCTCGAATGATTGAAGTAGCAGTCTTTGGCATAATCTTTCACCTCATTTCTTCATATGTGCGCGCGCATTGAAAAAGTCAAAAAGTCAGTACCGCACACCCGCTCCCCTTAAAGGGAAAATTGTCTTAGGATTTGACCGGGGGTCTAGATTTAAAACTTTTTCGTTTTAATCCCAACGTTCGATGGTTACAGGTTTCTTTTTCTTTCGAAAATAAAACTTATGTCTATCCTCCACAATTTCATGTGCTAGATGTGATAATGAAATACAATTATCTGGATCTAAAGCTAAGTCTGGTCTTTCTTTAATTGGAATAATATGATGAACAGTTGTGGCTGGAATTGGTTTAATAAAATATGGTTTATGAATACCATCATCCCATAGACCTAAAAAGAATTGGCATGTATAATGGTCTCTTGCTAAAACATATTCTCTTAAAATATCAAAGTCTGTAGATTTATAAAACTTATTTGTATTTCCTTTTGCAATCTCTGTTGTCCAATCATAAGTTTTCTTTCTTATTCTTCGCTTTTTCATGTTACTCCTTAAGAAAAAAAGAAACCAAACAGTTTCTTAATTATGGAAAATCCATGATGCCATAATATCATTAATCAACTGGACATTACATGACATTGCCGGACATTACATGACATTACCAGACATTTTAAAACTCAGTCATTCAAACTGAGTTCAGGTATATCAATTAATTCTATTGCGTCATGATGCCATCTGCTAATCTGTTTGGTGGATTTATCTAATAATATGGCTATTTCTTCAAATGTTTTAAAAAACAAGTATTTACTTTTTAAAACATAGCGTAAGCATGGATCATCTATATTATTAATATAAGTTTCTATTTTTTTCTTTTTAGAATAAAGTCGTTCTATCTTTATAGATATTCTTTCCTTATTCTTTAATTTTGCGATATATACGTCATCTATTGTTCTAATAACTTGTCCTTTTGGCATTCCTGAAATTTTACTTGCAGAAATTACTGTATCTTCATTATTCCTAATTAATTCATCCAATAATTCTTGAATAATCCAGTAATATCTTTCTAAATATTTAATCTTCATTTCAAATTTTGATAAATTATTTTTTGATATATTGGTAGTCATTATTCAAATCCTCCGTATTTAACAAATTATTTTTTTCTAGCATTTTGTTTAATTCAGATATCATTTCTTTTCTAGTGAATAATTTTTTACCAAAATCAGTTCTATCTTCTGTCTCTGTGTATAAAAACTTTTTTTCGTTTGTTTGCAGATCAATTTTGTAAACTTTAAGTACATTAAATCGTGGATATGATTGATATAACTCACGAATGATTTTACTATTCATCAATAATAACTTCCCCTTTCAATTTTATTCTATTTTACTTTTGGATTATTAAATATCATTTACTATACCTATTTTAATATCATTATTAACATTTAAAAACTCAATTAATTTTGATTTACTAATCCTTACTTCATCTTCAGTACAAATTGAAGGTTTATAAATTGTTTTTCCTTCATATAAAAATAGCACTGAATCTAAAAATTTATTATATGCTCTTTCTTTTTCTAAAAGTTCTTTATATTCATTTAGCTCTAAAATAACAGTATTTTTTTCAATCATGATTTTACTCCTTTCACTAAATAATCATTGCAAGATAATATAGAATTATATTGCACCTATTTAAAATTACTTTTTTCCTTATGCCATATGGTAAAAATTTACTTTTTATTTTAAAAATAGTTTTTGAATTTTTTGACCCCTTTTTTTCAAAAGTTTTAGTCTTTTTAATAATTTTCTTTGCTCTTTATTTTTATGTTTTAAATTTTTTAAATAAAGAATATTGTCTTCTATTATTTTTTGATTAGTATCTAATAATTCTAAGCTATCGATATTTATTTTCAACAATTCTTTCAATTAAATCAAATCCTTTCTATAAATGTTCTGTATTTACAAGACCAAGATAAGGTTCTATAAATCTTATATCACTAATTTTATATCCATCGATTCCAGATATTATTTTTTGAATAGTTATAAATCTTATTATTTGGTGCTTATTTTTTCTAATAATTAAATTTTCACAGTCTATGCCTTTTTTTATATTATTTTCCTGAAAAAATTTTTGAAAGCAATTCGAGCAATTTTAATATTGGGAGCAATATAAAAAATATCTCCATCAACAGAAAAACGGTTTGACAATTTTAGGAACAAGTCTAATGAATTATTTCCAATAAAACATAATTTTTTTAAGTCATCGTAAATAGCAAAATCATTAGCAGCATTAACAGTACAAAAATTTTTCAAAATTTAATCATCTCCATTCTTTTCTTTTTTTCCATCAGAGTAGTTCTAGTATAAATTCTGGTGGTTTCTACTTTAGAATGTCCTAATATATCAGACAGTTCAGCTTCAGTTGCACCTGGAAGTTTCAAATATTCAATGGCAAATAAATGTCTCCATCCATGTGGATGAATATGATCAAGATTTACTCTAGCTACTCCACCAATTTTTTTCAAATTTCGCCATATAGTTGAGGAATTTATCATTTGATTAGGATCATTTTTTCTATTTGAATCCGGGCTTCTAAAAATATATCCTTCTTTTATATTATTGTTTTTACAATACTTTTTTAGAGCTCTATGCAAATCTCCTATTAATATTATTTTTCGTTCTTTTCCCTTGCTGTAAATATCAATGTATGGTCCTTTTTGAATATTTTCTACTGTCAAATATTTTAATTCGCTAATTCTAATTGCTGTTTGAGCAAATGTCTTTATGATCATATACATTTCTTCTTTGCCTAATTCTTTTGCTTTGCGCAGCATTCTTTTATGCTCTTGAATGGACATCTGGTTTTCTAAAGAAGATTTTTGTTGACTTCTAAATTGAGAAATCTTTAATTCTTCGTGATTCAAATATTTCATAAATTTATTGAAAATAATAATATATTTATTTAAAGAAGATGCTTTAGCTTGTCCTTTAAATAATTTATCAGTCAAATAATTTTTATAATCAACTGCCATTGATCTAGACAATGAAAAAGAATCATCTGTTATAAATTCGTAAAATTTATTTAAACAATTTTTATAATCAACGACAGTTTTTTTTACTTTTTCATTTAATCTTTCTGACTCACAAAATTCATCAATTTTCTTTTTTAATTCTTCTTTTGTCAATTTTATTTATTCCCCTTTCTCTTCTATTTTAGATGCAAGATAATATAATATTATATTGCACCTATTAAATATCAATTTTTTCTTTTATTTATAAGACTTTAAATCATATTTTTTGTTATCGATACTTTTTGTAATTTTCAATGATATTTTCAAAGTCTTATAAATTAGGATCCGTTGAAAATAAAATCCTTGATATACCATTTTCTCTAATTATCATTCTTCTAATATCAAGTTCAATTTTTGGATAACTTCCAACAATAATATTTTCATCTGATTTAAGATTCTTACAATATATATTTCCATTTAATAAATAAAATTTTAATTCTTTATTTTTGACTTTAGATTTAATATCAATAATATCTAGATCTCTCATTTAATTCCCTTCCTTTTAATTTTTTTTGATTGTTCCAATTGAAACAGTTCATTTCTTAATCTTTTTAATTCTTTCTTTTCGTTCCTTATGATTTCATTTTTTAAATAAATAAGATACTTTATTTCTTTTTCTTTGTCATTTTTCATTTATTTATCCACTTTCTCAATTAAATCTGCTTTTATTAAATCGTATAAAGCATCTAATTCTTCAACAACATATCCCGTACTTTGAACATAAATTGTTCTTTCATATTCAATAACAATTACGGTTCTTATATTTTTTTTGTCAATAGTTAACTGATATTCTTCATCAAAATTTAATTTGAATCCAAACTTTGCTAATTCTTTTAAATCAACATTATCTTTTATTTTTAACATATTTACTTCACTTCCTTATCTAAATTTTAATTTTTATAATAATCATCTACCGTTCCACATAAATTGTTAAATATAATCATTATTTTAGTTTCCCACCTAGAATTACTTGGAATAAAATTTGTTGATAAAATATTGGCAAAATTATTCCAATCCATATATGCTAATTCTGGTGCTCTATAACTATAATCTTTTTTTACTTTTTCAATATTTTCAATAATATTTGCAATTTTTTCTTCATCAAAAGTACATTCTTCATCTATTATTTTAATTATTTCATCTGCAATCGCAATTAAATTCCTTGGTTTATAATCTTTATTTTCCATTTTTACCTCTTTCCCAGAATATAAATTTTGTATAACTTTTTAAATAGTGTATTTCTATTTGTATTTCTCTTTTGTTTTTAATAATAATCGAAGTATAATCTATTTTTCCATAATAAATTGTGTTACCTTGAATCGTTTCCATTAATTTATCTATAATCCATCCTAAATATTGATAAGATAAATCTGTTCTATTTACTATTAACATTTTTGCTTCCTTCTAATATTTCTAAAATTTTATATGGTGTATCAAATAAAAATCTTTTTACAAGTTTACCATTGTATTCTACAAAATACTCTTTTTTTATAATTTTTATAACCTCATCAATAACCTTGTCTTTGTCTTTCAATTGCTGTTTTAATTGATTGATTTCCGATAAGCAATTTAAAAATACAGGACAGCTATAGTTATAGCAAAGTGAACTAATTTCTTTATATGTTCTTCTTTTATCAAATTCTTCTAAAATTTCTAAATCTTCCAATGTAATATCTTTATTCATTATTATCATCACTTTCTATTATATCTCTTGAAACTATTAATATATCCTGTGCCTCGTTTTTATTAATTATTCTTTTATTTTTAAGTACAATAATTAGTTTTTCAATCATACCATATAATTTATTAATATCATAAATATTATCATTTGCTGTCTTTGAATATAATTCTTCCAAAAGTATTTTAACTTCATTTTGGCTCATTGTTTATCGCTCTTTTCTTTTCTATCAAGTTGGCAACAGCACTCTTGATAAGGATAATCTTCTAAAACTTCAATTTTATATTTCATAAGTTTATATAATTCAATCATATTACTAAAAGATAATTCATTACTTAAAGCAATATATAAATAATATGGTGACATTTCGCTAATTACATAGCTTTTTGGTTCTTGTTCTTTCATTATTTCTTACCTTCTTTCAATTCTTGTAATTTTTCTAAACACTCTTCTAACATTGATTTTTTCGCTAATAAAAGAGCCTTTGATTCTTCGTCTAAATCTAATTCTAAAGATTTATTTACATTTTTTATTCTTGTTTCAAGCCAATTTTCAAAGTCATTCGTAGAATGAATTAATCTATGATTTTCTTGTAGTGTTCCTTTATAAAGTTCTAATTCGGCATGAAGTTTTTCATTTTCTTTTTGTAACTTATCAAAATAATTCAAAAATTCTAGTTGCTCATCGCTTAATGGTTGTTCGCCAATCACATAATCCATTATTTTTTCCCTATACCATTTATTGGGATTAAAATTTGGTATCACTTTTTATCACTCTTCTCTAATATTTCTTTTGCTTTCTCAAATAACTTCAATAAACCATTAATATGAGCTAGTAGTTCTTTGTTTTCATCATCTGTATTAATCAAAGCCGCATCTTCCCAATAACCTCTTCTTGTCAAATTATTAATCACCATATCACGAACATATTCAATAATCTGATTATCACTCATCTTTACCACCCTTTATAATCTTTGATATTACATTTATGTAAAAATCTGCAAAATGCCGATTATCACTTTTGAAATATGCACCTATTTGGTTCTTATCTAAAAGTTTGAAGTATAATAAATCATCTACATTCATGTTTTCTTCCAGCCATTCGAATATTTTCAATAATTCTTCTTTACTCATTTTTATCTCCTTTATCAATATAATCAATAATATTTATCCAAAAATCAACAGTTTTATCAAAATGTTTATCTAAATTTCTCCAACATTCATTTTATTTTTTTATTTCTTCTTCTATATCATTCAATTTATAAATTACTAAGCTAAATGATGAACAAATAGAAATCGTTAAAATTACGATGATTAGACAATTCATTCTTTACCACCTTTATTGAAAAATTTATTTAAAATATTTGAAAATGTATTTTGAATTATACTATCAAAAAATAAACTATCAATAATAATTACAATGAAAATTGCACCAAACATTAAAACAATCAATTCCATAATTAATAATATAAATATTAAAATATTCATTCTTTACCACCTTCATTAACAAAATTCCATTTATAATCATAAGCCGTATAAAAACCTTTTCTTTTATTGCAACAGCCACTAATAGGACAACAATAATAACCTAATTCTCTTTTTATTTGAATAAGACTATCCCATATTCGTATTAAATTACCTTGTAAATCATATTGTGCTACTTGTTTATGATTAGGAGATTTTTCATTAAATTTTCCTGTATTAACTGGTTTTCTTAATCCTAATTTAAAAGCTTCTTTATTATTATGAGAATAAGTACACCATTCTAAATTATCAACATAGTTATTTTCTTTATTACCATCTATATGATTAATACAAGGACAATTGTTTGGATTTGGAATAAAGGTTTTTGCTACTAATCTATGTATTTTAAATGTCTTTTGTTTACTATCTTTTAATAAAGCAACTTGTCTATATCCTTGATGATTTTTACCATATTTTAAAATTCTATCTTTTAAACAAACATTGCAATTATTTCTTGCCAAACTTTTAACATTACCATAATTAGACACTTGATATAAGCCTTCATATTCAGGTATGTCTTTCCAAATTTCTTCGTTTTCCATTTTATTTTTCCTCCAACTTTTCTATTTTTTTACCACAAGTAGGGCAATAGCTCAAATCAAATGCTCCTGTTGTAATAGTTCCAATCTCTTTACCTTTAATTGCCTTCTGTTTTTTGCTCCAAGTATAAACTGAAATTTTAGCAAATATTTTTTCTTTAAAATCTTTTTTTCTATGTTCTTGCCAAAATTTTATTTCTTCACAAGTTTTACATGTTTTCATCTTTACTCTCCAATTTTTCTTTTAAATATTTTTGATTTTTGATAAGTTTGTTTATTGCTATTCTATTTTGTTGAATGTGAAATAAACCATAATTTCTAACTTCTTCAAATTCCTTTAATTCAGATATATTTTCCCACTCATCGTTTTCTTCTGGTAGAATTTCAAAAGAATAAAGTTCATCTTCCCAAAGCATACTCACAGTAAAAGTCCCCGGTTTCCACTCTAAATTGCCATCGTAAATCAATCTTGTTATATTGATACTACCCATATATACATTAATCTGCGTATTATCTTTTATCTCGTCATTCTTTATTTTTTCTAATAATTCTATTCCTGATATTCTTTTATTTTTCATATCATACCTCGATTCTCTGTATAATTTATTTTTATAATTTAAGATATAAGTTCAATTTCTAAATTAAAAATTGTATCCAACAATCCCAAAAAAACTCGCTACAATTTAAATAAGAGAGATTAGAATTGTGGAAAGGAGATGATTCAATTCACTTTAAATAGTGGGATTTTTAAATGATATCTTCTGCTCTACTTCTTATTTTTTTTAGAATACTTTAGATGTTTTGGTAAACCATTTTGTTTATATTCGTCTGTTGTATGTTCTTGATTTTTTACAAATTCTTGAATCTTAATAGCTTGTACATCATTTTTTTGTTTTAAATCTGTGTTTTCTTTTTCTAATAATTGATTTTTCTTACTTAATCTATGATTTTTTGCTATCAAGCCACCTTTGGATTGACCGAGATTCTGTTTTTCTTGTTTTAATTTAATAATGACTGCAGATTTTTCTTCTGAATCTTGATAAATTTTCTTATTTTCTTCTCGAATTGTATCAAGTAATAATTCACGCTCTCTAAGACGATTTTCAAGTGTTTTTATTTCTTTATTTTTTAATTTTTCTAAAGCATTATAATCTTGATGCAATTTTTGAATTTCTTTTTCTTTTCTATTGATAATATATCGCTGACTATTATTTTCTTTTTCCAGCATATTAGTTCTTTTTATGTCTTCTAGCATTCCCCTATAAGTTTCACTCTTTAAAATTTTAATCATAATATTTCAATCTCCTTTTTATTCTTATCTTTTAATTTTTTTTCTAATTCAATAATGTCCTGTACTAAATAATCAATAATCTTTAAATATACCGTTTTGTCTCTATAAAATCTTAATAAAGATGCTATTTCTTCGATGGATTTAGTTTGTTTTAATTGATCTGCTAATTCACGTGAAGTATTTTTTTTTATAATAATTAAATTCATAATTTTAGTTCCTTTCATTTAGAAATTAGATATAATAAATAGTTATATTGTCGAACAGTTAAATCTAGTAATTTTTCTACTTTGCATAATTTAAAAATTATTTTATAGTTTAATCTCTTTTCATTGAAAACAGATAATAATTTCAATAATTGCTCTTCACTAATTTTTTCACTCCATTTAGTCATAATTAATAGCTCCTTTTTTCTTCAAAACGTTGAGTATTTTGATCATATAAAAAATTTATATAACCTTTTTCTCCGTTTCTGTTTTTTCCAATAATAATTTCAATATCTTCTTTGCTCTTAATTGCTCCTCTATAATAATCTTCATTATGAAGCATTAGCACGGTGGTTCCTGCCTGCTCTAATTCTCCAGATTCTTTCAAATCACTGATTTTAGGACGCTTGTCCTTTTCTCTTTCAGAATTTCTATTAATTTGAGCAATTATAAATATAGTGCAATCATAATCAAGACTTATCTGTCTCAATTCTTTTACCATTTCCGTTACTCGCTCATATGGACTACGATTCTTTACCGTATCACTAACTAATCCAATGTAATCGATAAATGCAATTGTATGCTCTTTTAATGATTCTTTGATAATTCTATTTCGAATTGTTCTTAAAGTTTGATTTCCTGTAATTACCTTTATTTTTTTTCTGGCAATATTTTTGCAACCATTTAAAATTTTTTCCTTTTGATAAACAGTTTCAGGTTTGTTATGAAAACTCATCGGTACAGATGAATTGATGGCTACCAATCGCCTGTATACTTGCTTAGCAGTCATTTCCAAATTAAATAAAATACAATTATATCGATCACTTAAATCTTCAATTAAATTCGCTGCAAATCCTGATTTTCCTATTCCTGGTCGCGCTGCTATGATTGGTAAATCATGTTTTTGAATATTTGCATATTTAGTGAGTCTTGCAAAGCGAAAAGTCAATAATTCATTTTGAGAACTAATTAAATCATAAATTTCTTTTTCGGAAAGTTTGATTTCCGTTGAAGGTATTATTTCTCGTTCAATTTTATGAATAGATTCTAATAATTCTTCTTGTTCAATTTGCCTATTTTGGAATTTCATAATTTCCAAAAGAATTTTGTTGTTACAGTGTTTTTTAATAAGCGTTTCTTGGTAATAATCAAATTGAGATGGCATACAATTTGAATCTAACAAATATGTTAAATAAGTTATAAAATTTTCCAATTCTTTACTATTTTGAAATAATGATCCGTAATTATCTCCAATACCTGTAACTGAAATTGTTTTATATTCGTCATATTGCTTTTTTAAAATTTCATATACTTTTTGATTTTTTTTATCCTCAAAATACTCTTTTCCTACAATCAATTTATCCATCAATTCTGGCTTAATCAAAATACAGCTTAATACTGCAGCCTCAATTTCTGAAAGTTCTTGCATATTACACTAATTCCTTATAATTTGTGATTGATTTTTCTTCTTCTGCTACTTTTTTTTGCTTTCTTTCTTTAGCTTTTCTAAAATCGGCGATACTTTTCTCTGCATCTGCAACCGATTGAATATTTTTTTTAGACCACTCGTAAACGATTTTGTCTATGTATTTTATATTGAAATTTCCACTCGTAGAAGCTTCTTTAACAGCTAATTTAAGAACATCTATTGGGAATTTCCAAGTATCAATAATTTCGCATTCCATTGGACTTAATAATCTACCAAATTCATTTTGAATTATTTCATAGATATTTTCTTTTTCTACTATATATTTATTATTACTATTACTTATCTTATCTGGGTTTCCAAATGGTTGCCAATTGGTTGCCAACTGGTTGCCGGAATGGTTTTCTCCTTGAATTTCATAAACTTTATTATTTATTTCTAGCATACTTCTTTCATAAGCATGAAGAGTTGGATGATACCGATCACCTCGAATCGTATTATGCAATAGCCAATGTCTAACAACACAAATCCTACTTTCAAAAGGAATAATAAATTGTTTAGATACTAAAATTTTATGATCATCAATTGAAACACCAATTAATTTTATAATTTTTTGTGGAGCATCTACAAATCCATCATCATCAGCCCGCATGCAATATTCATAATATAAAAGTCTTGCTGAGATTGGCATATCCAAAAATAAATCAGTATCTATTAGCTTTATATTAATCATTCGTTTATTCGCCATATTGATCACCTAAAAAATGATATTTGACAAAATCCATATTTTTTGATATAATAAGTGCGTCTTTTGAGACATAGGACTTATTGTTTGGCGACGTGAGTCCTTTTTCATTTTGTTTTTTCATATTATCCCTCCTAAACTAAAATTGATAAAATCATTCCATAAATTGCAGCTCCTATATAAATCAAGGCTAATTTATACTTGTTCTTCAATACAAGTCTTTTTTTCATTTTTAATACCTCCTAACTTGTCTTAATTTTTTTATGAAACTATAGTAAATTATAGTTTCCACTTGCTATTATTTCATTCAATTGTTCTTCTGTATAAAACCAACTATCGACATTAATTCCTTCAGCTCTTTTTTTATCTGCTATTTCGTTGATTTTGTCATATAATTTTATTAAGTTCCTTTTTTTTTCTTCTGGAGTAAAATTCGAATAAATTTCAATTTTTGTCTTTCCTTTTTGAATAGTTTTTACTAATTCCATATTTACCTCCTGATATATTTTATTTTTATTTTTTTATTTAGTTCTAGCCGTGGTTATTTTTAGGTGCAATAACATCTTTTTTTATTTGATTTTTACCTCGATTGATTTATAATAAATAATCGAAGGAGGTGAATTTATGAGTACTACTGATTGGATTCAATTTTGGTTAGCCATCGGAACAGGTATACTAGCAATAATTTCAACAATTTCTATTATTGTGGTTTTAATACAAAATAAACAAATAATTGAAACTTCTAAACGACCATTTATATTAATATACAAAGATTTAATTTGTAATACTAACACTGCTATTGAATATTTGGTCATCAAAAATAGTGGATCTTCTACAGCACATATAACCTCGATTGATTTTGATGAGCAAGAAGTTGGTTCTTTAAACAAAGACTATTCAATGTTAAGTAAAGCTTTAATTAGACTAAATAATTCATATATAGCACCTAATCAGAATTACAAAATTCCGTTTAAATCAAAAGATAGTGGTGTGGAATTTTTAAAGTTAGAAGTAACTTATTCTAATGGGGTAAAAACCTATCATGATAGTTTTCAAATAAACCTGCAACAAGATTATTCCATTGCTTCAATAAA
Organism: uncultured Bacilli bacterium; assembly: GCA_947623645.1. Classification (GTDB taxonomy): domain Bacteria; phylum Bacillota_I; class Bacilli_A; order RF39; family UBA660; genus MGBC162581. Next base: position 6,642 of record CANQHK010000008.1, on the reverse strand, counting down.
ACAGCATTCGTCATCAACTAATCCTGAAGTTAATAATGAATTAAAAGATATTTCTGAAACCTTACAGGAATTAGTAAAAAGAATTTCTTAATTTCCTGTCAATTTTAAAACTAACAATCTAACCAATAATCAGAAAGATTGATAATACTAATTGTATAAACAATAATACTTTTAGTATTTTTTCTTCTGTTCTACCCTCCTTCTTTTTTGTTTTGTTGTGAGAACACTACATTTTCTTTAAAAAAAATATCTCCTATATCACAATTAAGAGCCATTGCAATTTTTATCATAGTTTTGCTTTCAATGTTTTCTAAACTACCATTTTCAATCAGATAAATAGTTTGCCTATTAACTCCAGATCGCTTAGATAATTCTGTTTGTGAAATACGTAATTCTTCTCTTTTTTCTTTTACTGTATTTTTCATTTTTTCCTCCTTACACTGTAAATCATACACTACAAAAAATGTTTTGTCAACCATAATTTACAAATTTTCTTGATTTTTTGTCAATTTTGGTTTACAATATACATTAAGGAGGGGAAAACATGAATTACATAGGAGAATATATAAGAAAATACCGTGGGAAAACTTCATTAAGAGACTTTGCTGATAAATGTGGAATTAGTCATACACATTTAGATAGTATAGAAAAAGGCATTGATCCTCGAACAGGCAAACCAGTAAAAGTTACTGTCGAAACTTTAAAAAAAATTGCTAATGCTATGAATATGACAATTAATGATTTATTGGTTAAGTCTGGTGATGTAAAAGTAGAAGATTTAATGTTTGATAATGCTGAAATGATTGATATATCTTCCAATACCGTAATGATTCCTGTGCTAGGAACTATAAAAGCTGGTATTCCTATGGAAGCTCAAGAAGACATAATAGAATATGTTGATATACCTCAAGACTGGACAAAAGGTGGTAAAAAGTTTTATGGTTTAAAAATTAGTGGTGACAGTATGTATCCAAAATATGTAGAAAATGACACAGTGATATTTGAGCAAACTGAAGATTATTCTATTGCCAATAATAAAGATTGTGCCGTCATGGTAAATGGGTTTGATGCAACCTTTAAAAAGGTTACAATTAATGAAAATGGGATAATGTTGACACCTTTTAATTTAAATAATCAAGAAGGCTATCAACCGACTTTTTATAGTAAAGAGCAAGCAGAAAAATTGCCCGTAAAAATAGTAGGAATTGCTAGAGAAAAGAGAACTAAAATAGAGTAAGAGGTAATAGTCTGAAAAATAATCATTTTTTAGGGCTATGTGTACCTTGACGAAGTGAAAGGAATGTGTGGTTAAAATGAATAATAAAAAAATAATTGCAAATATAATAATTGCTATATGTGTATTCATAATTTTGTTTCTATGTTTTTTAGAAATTGAAACGATTTTAAATATTCCAACTCTTGCATTTCCAACGACTTCCATTACTACATTAATATTCTTATTATTATATATAATATTTTTTATAAAATTGATTAAGAATACCATTGATTATAAAAATGGAAAATTCAAGAAAAAAAATCATAAAATATCTTTAATAATATTGGTCGTCGCTACTATATTATTAGGACTAGCTAAACCTATTAATTCAATAATTTTAAAAGGTCATGAAACAATTTGTAAATCTAATAGTGAATATTATACAAATATAATTACATTCTATCATCGCAATAAAAAAATTATTAATGCTAATTTTTTAAATAAATATCATTATGATACTTTAAGCGAAGCTTTGGAAAATGAAAAAGATTTTTGTAATGAATGTAATCCAAACGACGGATGCAATTATTGCACAACAAAAATAGATAATAATACTTTAATAGTAGAATTTGAAGAAAAGTATGATGATAGTGATTATACTGACACAATAAAAATGTATGAAAAAAAATTAAATTATACTTGCGTAGAGCATTAAAAAAGGTTTCGCTCTGCAAAGCGAAACCAAAATACAGAAAAAGGTACTTAATCAACCACGACTAGAACTTTTATCTGCTATTTCATTATAGCATAGAAGTTCATTTTTTACAATAAAATTTTAAAAGGAGATGCTATGATGAGAAAAAGAGTAGCTTACTTAAGAAAATCTCGAGCTGATTTAGAACTTGAAAGTGTTACGGGAGAAAACACGTTAAAAAGGCATCGAGAAATTATTAATAAAGTGGCAGAAAAAAATCATGTAGTTTTAGATTGTTACTATCAGGAAGTCGTTTCTGGAGAAACAATCGAAGCTAGACCAGAAATTCAAAAATTACTTAAAGAAATAGAAAATAATAATATAGAAGAGGTTTACGTTGTAGATGTAGATAGATTAGCACGTGGAGATACGGAAGATCAAGGACGAATATCAAAAACCTTTAAATTTGGAAATACAAAAATTGTAACTCCTACTAAAACTTATGACCCTAATAATGAATTTGATGAGGAATATTTCGAATTTGGACTTTTTATGAGTAGAAGGGAGTATAAAACAATTAATAGAAGATTGAATCGGGGTAGGCTGGCATCAGTTAACGAAGGAAAATTTGTAGGATCTGTTTGTCCTTATGGTTATACAAAAGAAAAACTTAAAGGACAAAAAGGATTTCGATTAATTATAAACAGTGAAGAAGCGAAAATAGTTAAGATTATCTTTAAATTAGCAATTGATGGCATAGGTGCATCTAATATCGCTAATCATTTAAATTCAATTGGATCTAAACCAAGGAAATCTGAAGTCTGGGTATCTGCTAGTATAAGAAGTATTATTCAAAATCCTGTTTATTACGGAATGATAAAATGGAATCATCGAAAGACAGAGAAGAAAATGGTTAACGGAGTGATTTATAAAACTAGACCAAAACATGATGATTATATATTAGTAAAAGGATTGCATGAAGCAATTATAGATGAAGAGGATTGGAAAATGGCAAATGAAAATTCTAAAATTAAAACAGGAAAATCTGTAAAAAAAGATTTAAAAATACAAAATCCATTGGCTGGATTAGTAGAGTGTGGAGTTTGTGGTAGAATAATGCAAAGAAGACCATACCATTCAGGACATATTGATGGACTAATTTGTCCTCTTCCACATTGCAAAAATTGTAGTTCGCATTTATATCTTGTAGAAAATGCTATTTTGGATGGTTTAAAAGAGTATTTAGAAGAGTATAAAGATTTAATTACAACATATAAAAAAAAACAGAATACTGAAGAATTTGATATAAATAATAAAGAATTAATAGAAAAAGAAATGGAAAAGACACAAGCACAGCTGAATAAAGCATATGATCTTCTAGAACAAGGAATTTATGATAATAATACTTTTTTAAATCGTAGTAAACAATTAAAAGAGAAGATTGAACAATTAAAAATAGAATTTCAAAAATATTCTGTTGAGTCCAAAAATAAAAAAATGGAAAAAATAAAAAATGTTATTCCAATTTTAGAAAATGTAGTAGCCAATTATTCGAAAGAAACTGATATTGAAATTAAAAACCAATTATTAAAAGAAGTAATTAGTAAAATTATATATTTAAAAACAGTGCGAGGCAAAGGGCATGAAAAAGAATTTAATATAAAAATAGAGATTAAATTATAGACAGTATCGTGTGTGTGCTGATTCTTCGGTACCAATATCTGTAAGAAGTGCTTTTCCTCTGTTATCTGGCATCGTAAATCTTTGATTTAAATAACGAAGTGCTGCAGCCATCTCACTATTTGCTCCACCGTATTGTTCTAATAACATTTTTGCCATTCTTAAATCTTTGTTTTTAATATCCACAGGATATTGTAATCTTTTTTCATAAGCCCACATTTACATTACCCCCATTTCCCATGGCCATGCTGTTGATTCCCAATCAAAGTTATTTGGACTAGAAGTGGAGAACCAATTTAAAGGTCCATAATTTTGTTCATATTTTTGAATCATTTGATTTGCCATATTTTGATATTGATTAAACAAACCAATGAATTCTGGATTATCAGGGTAAATATCTAAATATAAACGAAGTTCATGAAGAGCAAAAGTATACATATTAATTTGTAATAGAATATCTGCTTGCTCATTATTTGGAACCAGTTTCATGGGACGATAATTTTTATATTGATCATATAAATTATCAAATAAATTTCCCCTCATGTACCCTTCTTCTGGTGTTGTTAGTTGTACTCTTGGATTTACGTTTGGACTCATTGGGGAGGTCATGTTCATCGATTGCATATTTCCATTCATCATGTCCATTGGCATCATCATTGAAGTATTCATGCCATTGGGGCTCATGTTCGTACTAAAATTGATGTTTGCTAATGGTACATTTCTATCATTTGTAGTAGGATATACAGAATTATCATAAGCGAAACGATCAAAATTATATTGATTATTCATTTTTATCTCTCCTTCACTCATAATATATGTAATAACCCAATAGGCGTATAGGCGAAGGCATAAAAAAATCATTCAAATTTCGAATGATTTTCTTTTATAAATGATCGATACTAGCATCATCTGCTTTTTCTTCTTCAATAATCTTTTTAAATTTTTCATCGAATTTAGGAAGTTCTTTTCGAATTACATCTGGATAAATATTTTTGGAGTTTTGGATAGCATCTCGTACATCGAAGATGGTAACTCTATCACGATTATCAAAAATACATTGTGAAAAGGCTTCCTTTAATAGAGTTAAACAGATATCTGGATACCTCGAACCAATTCCATAAATTCTTTTATATTCACTTGTAATATCTGTAATAAATCCCATAATTTCAGATTGAATGAAGGGTGTATATTTCATTTTTGCTCCGGTTTCATTTTCAATCTTAGGGATTGTTCCCATTAATATTTTTATCGTATGCTCTCGATCTGGTTCTTTTACATCGATTGCTTGAAAACGTCGTACAAAAGCTTTATCTCTTAAAATATAACGTTCATACTCTTCTGTTGTCGTTGCACCAATAATTTTGATTTGTCCACGACCAAGGCCTTCTTTAAACATATTGGCAAAGTCCATTGCTGAATCATTTGTTGCTCCAATTAACATATGAATTTCATCGATAAATAAAATTACATGATCTAGCTTTTTTAACTCATCTACTAACGTTTGTAATCTCGTTTCACCATTGGAAAAAGTTCCTATTAAAGATGGGGTTTTAATACTTACGATGGTATATCTTTTTAATGCCTCTGGCACCATATCTCTTTGTAAACGATAGGCAAGGCCTTCTACAATACTCGTTTTACCAATACCAGGCTTTCCTATTAAAATAGCTGATTTCTCTGGAGTTAAAAGAGTTAGTATTAATTGTTTAATTTCTTCCTCACGACCAATTGCAGGATTGGTTATAAATTCTTTGCTACCATAATCTTCCCCATATCGCGCCAAAATACTTGGTGTTCCAGTTTGCTCTCCTTGCTCTTGTATTTTTTCTAATAAATTACTTTTAAATACAACTTTTTTAGGAGTTTCTGTCACTATATCATAGATTTCCTTTTGAAAATTTTGTTTCCTTTCTTGTTCAATAGATTGTTTCTCTTTTATTTTTTGATATTCTTCTAAACTCATGTCATTTCCTGTAATTTCAACTTTTACTGGTTCTAATTCATCAATTTTTAAAATTTTATTAATCATATCTTGTAAATTTTGGCTTGTTTTAAATTCTTGTTTTTTGGTTTCTTCTACATCTTTAATTTCTTCTAAAGATGGTTCTTCTTCAAAACCTGATAAATCAAATCCTACAGGAGAATTTATGCTAGCGGAATCATTTTCTGGCTCTTCTTCTAAACGATTATTTTGTATTTCTTCTTGACTTTGGTTTTCAAAAATTGGAGAGTTATCAGACTCAACATCAAATAAAATTCTACCATTTTTATCTTTGTGAATAACTCCTAATTCTCCTAAATCAGTAGAACTAACTTGTGTTTCTTCCTGTTCTATACTTTCCTTTTGACTTTCTTCTTCAGAAACAAAACTTGAAGTTTCTTCAGTTTTATCGAAATCTATTTTTTTCTCTAAATCCTCATTTTTAGTTTCTATTCTATCTTGATTAAAAGATTCTGTTTCTTGAGATGGTTCTTTTATTTCTTCTTGATTCTCTATTTGACTATTACTTTCTTCTTCAACATCTTCTGGAAATATAATAAAACGGTTCCCTTTTTCGTTCATATCACACACCACCTATATTCCATATTATAACAAATAAAATTCTATTTTTCTACCGTAATACTATATTTTTTCTCAATTTCTTGAATATCTTTTGAATTTGCTAAAACAATAATGGAATGATCATTTTCTTCTAAAATAATATTTGGATATTCTTTTCGAAATTCATCTTGTCTATTTTCTAAAGTTAAATGATATACTTCTATTTTATCATCTCTTTCTTTCATATTATGAACGGCTATGTTGCTCTGATAAAATAATATTTCGAATAATAGAAACACAAACGTTCCTGCAATGATTATTTTTTTCATACCAATTATCTCCTAACATTATTTCAATTGTTTTTTCATTCATGAAATCTTATTTATATTATACCATAAAAGTCTTCATCTATCACCTATTTTCTTTTGATTTTGGTTGTGTTAAACATTATGACTGATAATGATATTCGGCATAAGCAATATTTAAATCAATAGGCATTTTAGATATAAA
>CANQHK010000007.1 GCA_947623645.1 uncultured Bacilli bacterium | reverse complement strand
TTATGATTTTATAATGTGAATTTACTTACGGAAACATACTTTTTGTATATTACGAGAATTTACTTTTTAATTCAACGAAATTTTTTATTTTTCTTGAAAAAATTTTAAAAGAAAGAAAACAATGGAAAAAGAAAAGACGAAATATTCCTTTTGATAGGAATGGATACGTTCGCAGTAAATACTTTCGTTCTAATAAAGTTCATTACCACAAAAAAAGGATTTTTTAGATCCTATTTTTTAGAAAGTTCATAGACAACATCAACATGATCACAAACATTTTTAGAGTGAGTTACTAAAATAACACATTTATTTTCTTGATGTGCCAAATCTTTAAAAATTTTTAAAATTTCATCTTCCGTTTCTTTATCCAAATTTCCTGTAGGTTCATCTGCTAGAATAATTTGAGGATTATAAGATAAACTTCGAGCAATGGCAATTCTTTGTTGTTCTCCTCCAGATAATTTTAAAACTCGTCGATTTTGAAAACTTTCATCTAATCCTACATCTTTCATCAATTTCAAAGCCATTTCTTTTTTATTTTTTCCTTTCATTCCAGAAATATCCATCGAAAGTAAAATATTTTCAAGAGCTGTCAAATGAGGAAGCAAATTATAGCTTTGAAACACAATTCCAATAGAATTATTTCGATATTTATCCAAATCTAATTTTTTTAAATCTTGTTTATTGTAATAAATAACTCCTTCATACTTCGTTTCAAGTCCACTAATAAGAGATAGTAAAGTCGTTTTTCCACTTCCACTTTTCCCTTTTATAGCATAAATTTTTCCAAGTTCAAAAGTATAGTTAATATTTTTTAAAACAAAGTCATCTTTCATAGCATCTTTATAATGATAACCTACATTTTCTAATCTTAAAATTTCTTTCATGAGCTTCTCTCCTTTAATATTGTAAGTGGTGAAAATCTTTGAATATAAATCATCGAAGCAGTAGAACTTAGAAGCGTTAAAAGTAAACCAACACCGAATAATTCCAAAAGAACTTTTCCATCAACAACGGCATCAATGGAATCAAAAGCTTGAACAGTGAGCATTCCATGAGCTTTCATAGAATCATTCATTTTCAAATCTCTACCTCCAAAATTTTCTTGTATTTGATTTCTTTCTGCTGCAGCATTTTGAATTTCACTTTCTAAAAGAGAATTTCCAATTGGAACACTAAGAATAGCACCTAGCCCTGCTCCAATAAAAAGAGAAACAAACGAAACAACAAAAAGTTCAAACAGGAATTGGAAAGTTACAAATCTTTTTTTCATACCAATGGTTCTTAAAACACCGATTTCATATTTTCTTTCTCGAATATTCATCATATTTACAATGAATAAAACAATTGCTCCAATAAGTAAGGTCAGAATTAAAAAAGTAGTAGCAAAATTTAAAACATTTGAAATCGTTTTTGTAGATCCTTCTACTTGATCCAAATTGGTTGTAACGGTTAAATATTCACTTAACCCTTTTTCCGTCAATTCTTTTTGAAAATCATCAACATCTTCTTTGCGATTCAAAACAAAAGTTGGAGTAACAGAAAGTGAAATATCTTCATCCTTTTTTAAAAACGCATGAATAACATCTGTATTTGTAAGAATCGTATTAGCACTCGCTGTAAACATTCCCATCCGATCGTTTCCTGTACTTTCTTCTTCATAAATACCAACAATGGTAAGTTTCAAAGTATTATCTTCATCATTAGCATCTTCGAAAGTAACAGTATCCCCTACTTCCAAGTCATTAAAAGTAGCAAGTTCTTGATTGATAACACAACTCTTCGAATCTTCTTCAAGATTCATCGTACCAGAAACAATTTTTTTATTTCCAACGACAAAATCTTCCATAGCAGTAAGATCAGAATATCCAATTAAAGTAAAATCACTTGCATTAAGATTTTGAAAATTTTCCTTTCCACCTGCACCCATCATTGGACGATTCGAAAAACCATCTTTTTCTTCCTCCGAATTTTCGAAAGAAACTTTTTCCAACTTCGAAGAATTTACTCCCATACTCATTTGATAATAATAACTCTTTACATAAGAACTATCCCCAAAAGATGCAATGTCTTCTTCTGTAAGATTACTAGCTTCTTCAAAAACATCCTTCATATTTTCGCGAACTTCATCTTTTTTACTATCACTCATATCCTTATCCATTCGCATTTCTTCCCGCATACTTTCTCGATTAATTCCAATTGTTGCAGTAACATCATATTGATTTTCATAGGAAGAAATTAAAGAACTTGCAGAATTTCGAATAGCTAAAGATATACTAGTAGAAGTTGCAATAGCAATTATAATGAATCCAATTAAGATGTTTCTTCCTTTATTTCTTACAATAGAAACAAAAGCATTTTTTAAAATATACATAAAATTTCTCCTTTCAACAATTTTTATTGTACAAAAAAAAGAATAAACCGAAAAGATTTATTCTAAAATTCACATAATTTTCGATAATTCAACCAAAATTTATTCCATAATTATCCCACAAAATAAACTCATTTTAAATCATAAAGAACTATATAATTTTGAATGATTATACTTCTTGTAAACTTTCCTGATAAGCTTCTTGAACTGCTTTTGCTAGTTGATCTGCACAAGATGTTCCTCTTGCTCCACATAAAATTCCAGCAAGTTTCTCATGAATTTCAGAAACTTTCATTCCCTCGACAAGTCTTGGAACAGCTTGCAAGTTTCCAGGGCATCCTCCTCCTAAAAACTTTACATTGCAAACAACATCCTTATCCAAATCAAATTCAATTGCTTTAGGACATGTATTTTTTGTTTCATAATGATAGTGCATATAATTTTTCCTTTCTTTTGAAAAAAGCAAATCTTTTTCGATTTGCCCTTGTTTATACTTCGATAAGTTCGTACTCTTTGGTACCGATTCCAAGTTCTTCTGCTGCATCAATAGTATGTTCTCCTTGTCTTGAAGAAACTCTTTCAAGAAAATGATCTCTTCCTGGATCGTCTGATTTTTTAATCAAATCAAGACAAGCTTGATCAATTGCAACAGGATCCGTTGATGCTAATATTCCAATATCTTTCATGCAAGGATCTTCTGCAACATTACAACAATCACAATCGACAGAAAGATTAGCCATAATATTAATATAAACAATATTCTTTCCAAATTTTTTAGTTACACTAGAAGCCGCATCAGCCATTGCTTCTAAGAATTGCTTTTGATCTTGTTGAAACATATCTTCATAACTTCCATCCTGTCCACAACAGTGAATATATCTTTTTCCTCGACCGGATGCAACACCGATGGACAATTGTTTCAAAGCTCCTCCGTATCCACCCATTGGATGTCCCTTAAAGTGAGAAAGTACCAACATCGAATCATAATTTTTCAAATGACTTCCAACGTAATTCTTTTTTAGAACTTTTCCGTTTGGAATTTCTAAAACATCGTCAGGTCCTTCGCTATCCATAATATCGACAGTAAAATATTTACTCCATCCATGATTTTCCATAAGCTTTTCATGTTTTTCTGTCGTATCTCTTTCACCTTCATAAGCCGTATTACATTCTACAATTGTACCATGAACATATTCGACCATCTCTTTCATGAACTCTGGGTGAAGATAATTTTGATTTCCCTCTTCTCCAGAATGAACCTTTACAGCAACCTTCCCAGGTAACTCTACTCCTAACTTTTGATACATCTTAACAACTGCATCACTCGTTAATTCTTTGGTGAAATAAACTTTTGCTTTTTCCATCTTCATCAATCCTTTCTTTAATTATATTATACACCAAAATTTAAAAATTTACTTTTCAACATTTTGTTTTTTTACAAGTTTTTTTTCTTGTTTCAAGTACTTTTCATAGATTTCTTGAAAATTTGCGAGTGTTGTTGATACAGAAAGTTGATAATTGGGACGAAACCCTCCTACATCCTCTCTTTCATCATATTCTTCTATAACATCATTATCATACCAAATTCGAAAATTTTCTAAAAAGGTAGTAAGAAGATACTTGCTAACAAAATAATCTTCTCCAAATTCAACCACTGGATATAATACATCTGCTGGAAATCCCCCTCCGCACTGATTATCAATCCACTTTTCTTCACTCGTTGTAAAAGAAATATAAATCGTATCCTGATAAACAGAATTTTCCTCTTTCATTTTCTCTAGAAGATAAAGAGCAAACTCTTCTGTATTTTCAAGAATCTTTTGAAATCTAGAATCATCAATTCTTGCAATTGCTTGTTCCCGAATAACACGCTTGTTAGCATCAACCGGCCAGCGATAAAAATCAATCAAATGTTCTTTATACGTTTGTAAATCCATAATATTTTCCATAAACCCTCCTATTTAAAATGGCATTTTCATATTTCCATTCGTCATTTGTTTCATCATTTTTTTCATATTATCAAATTGAGCAAGCAATTTATTTACTTCTTGAACACTCTGCCCACATCCTCTTGCGATTCTCGTTTTTCTACTTGCTTTAATCACTTCCGGATGTTTTCTTTCATAAGGAGTCATCGATAAAATAATCGCCTCTATATGAGCAATTTGTTTTGGATCAATTTGAACATTATTAAGACCCATCTTACTTGCTCCGGGAATCATTTTTAAAAGATTTTCAAGAGGTCCTAATTTTCGAATTTGTTTCGTTGTCTTTAAAAAATCGTTCAAATCAAATTTTCCACTTTGCATCTTTTTAGCCGTAGACATTGCTTCTTCTTCATCGATTACTTCGGTTGCTTTTTCAACTAAAGAAATAATATCGCCCATTCCAAGAATACGTCCGGCCATTCGTTCAGGATCAAAAGGTTCTAATCCATCGAGTTTTTCACTAACTCCGATAAACTTAATGGGAACATGTGTTAAATGACGAACAGAAAGAGCAACTCCACCTCTAGTATCTCCATCTAATTTTGTTAAGATGACACCCGTTAAATTCAAATCATCATGAAAGCCTTGAATAACATTGATGGCGTCCTGCCCCATCATCGAATCTAAGACGAGCAAAACTTCTTGAGGAGCAATCTCTTTTTGTAAATTCTTTAACTCTAACATTAACTCTTCATCAATATGAAGCCGTCCAGCAGTATCGATTAACACATAGTCATATCCATTTTCTTTGGCATATGCTAATGCATTTTTACTGATTTCAACCGGATCTTTCTTTCCTTCTTCATAAACTTCTATGCCAAGACTTTTTCCCACTTGTTTTAACTGATCAATCGCAGCAGGTCGGTAAACATCACACGCAACAAGAAGAGGTTTTTTGGCGTGTTTCTTTCTTAAGTAAGCAGCAAGTTTTCCAATCGTCGTTGTTTTACCACTTCCTTGAAGACCAACGAGCATTAAAATAGCAGGTTTTCCACTTGTATTTAAAGGAGTACTTTCTCCACCTAACAATTCAGTTAATTCATCTTTTACAATTTTAACAAATAAATCTCCTGGCTTAATACTTTTTTGAACTTCTTCTCCCAAGGCCTTTTCTTTTACAGAAGACGTAAATTCTTTGACGACTTTATAGTTAACATCTGCTTCTAATAAGGCCAGCCGAATCTCTCGCATCGCATCGCCAATATTTTCTTCGGTGATTTTTCCATAACCTTTTATTTTATGGACAGCACTTTGCAACCTTTCTCCTAAACTTTCAAACATTTTGAAACCTCCTGTATTTTATTTTTTTATTTCGTCCACTTCGAAACAACATCTGTATTTCCACTTAAAGGAAGTGGATCTGGTAAAGATACTCGAATAATCAAAGGAACTTTAAAAGCACTTCCAAAAGCAAGACAAGTACCAACCTGTAATCCTTTTTGTTTTTCAATAATATCTTCCGTAATATTCGGAATCATTTTCGTAATATATTCAATATCTCTTGGATGACTCATTTTAAAGATAATAAAATTAGAACACTGAGATATAACCGTCTCAGAAATATCGACAGGTCTTTGAGAGATTAACGATAAAATAACTCCAAACTTTCTTCCCTCTTTAGCAATTCTGTCAAATATATTATATCCGAGCAACTCTTCATCATTATCTTTTTTAACATAACGGTGTGCTTCTTCAATAAATAAGTTAAACGGAAAACTACCACGTTCTAGCTTTTTACTAAACTCAAAAACCATTTTGGAAATAATTTTTACAATAGCACTTGCAAGTCTATCATCAATATCTTCTAAATCAAAATTAATGATTTGATATTTTTGATTATTGCTGACAACTAAACTACTTAAGAATTGATCTTTGGTTACGAAACTATCGGCATTAAAGAATTTAGAAGTTTCTCCAATTACTAATTCATGAAGTTTTACTTTTAAAGTAATCGAATCTGCATAAACGTTTTCATTTCGAAGCCATCCTTCTGAAATAAGAGCAAAATTCAAAGCTTTTTCCAAATCTTCTAATGTATAAAAATGAATATCATCCGCTTCTTTACTTTCATACTTAGTATCTATAAAATTAGCAATATACTCTGTTAAAAGAACGCGTTCTGCAAATTGTCCATTGGAATCAATCAAGAAACAATCTTGAAGTTTTCGAGTATATCCTACTCCCTTAATTTCTGTTTCTCTCGAAAATTCATCTGTCCGACAAGTATTTAAAATCGAAAATATTTCATCTCTTTTACTAGCAGAAGGTTGATTTGTATATAAAATATTCATAATAGCAGAAGCGATTAAATGATTTTTATAACCCGTTCCTGCTGCATCATCAAGAGCAAAAATCCGAGCAAGCTTTAACGTTTTTTCCAAAATAGAAATTGCTGTATGAGTGTGAACATCCAAAAGAAGAGATAAATCATAAGCATCGAGTAACCAAATAGGAAGAGATAATTTTTCACTATTTGGTCGGTCTAAAGAACTGGTTGTAATAAACCGATAATGATAATTAGGATTAATGGTATTTAAATTCGAAAAAGCTGTATAATATTCTCCCGATGCATCAAAAATTAAGATATTGGATTTATAAGGAATAAAATTAGGAGTTTGAAAAACATTTTGTAAAAATCTAGAAACTCCACAACTTTTTCCACCACCACTATTTCCAAAGATTGCTAAATGATTACTAAAAAGCTGATTCATGGGAGCGTAGACGTTCGTATTATTATAAAATGGACTAACACCCATATGGAGATAACCATACTTATTTTCTCCTACAATCAAATATAATTCTTCCAAAGAAAGAGTTCGAATTCGAGACGCAAGGCTTGGTTTTCTCAAAACTCCAGAAACAAACTTTCCATCGGTAATTTCTCCCAATAATTTAACACTCGCTTGCCCTTCATGAATCGATTTTACTTCCGCTAAAATACTTTTATCAGAGTCTTCCAAAACAAGTGGCATACTCATAATATCTTCTGTTAACAATTGATCTTTTTTTAATTCAATCGTTGCGTCCTGTTCCCCCACATATGAAATTCTTTCAAACATAAAAACCTCTCCTTATCCTTCTAATATTTTTTCTATTTTTTGTTTTGTCTTATCATCAACATTTTGAACAACTTCCAAAATCTTTTTATTCTTTTGTACAATCTTTAAAACACGTTCATAAAATTCTAACTTTTCAAGTACAATCTTAATTTGATGATGAACAGCATTTCTACTAACCCCTTCATTAAGAGCAATTTCTGCTAAAGAATAATCTTGAAAATAGACTCCTTCAAAATAAGCTCTTTGCTTCTCTGTAAAAAGATCTCTATAGCAATCATAAAGTTCATTATAATAAATTTTCTTATCCATCTACATCATATCCTTAAATAAACCATAGATATATTTTTCAATATCAAAAACTTGTAAATCTTCTTTGGTCTCCCCAAGTCCAATATATTTAACAGGAAGTCCCACTTCTTCTTTAATGGCAAGAACAATTCCACCTTTAGCAGTTCCATCTAATTTGGTTAAGACAATTCCTGTAATATTGGTAATCTCTTGAAAAGCTTTAGCCTGGCTAATACCATTTTGACCTGTCGTTGCATCTAATACAAGAAGAGTTTCATGAGGTGCATTTTCAATAAAACTTCCAATAACTCGGTTAATTTTTTCTAATTCCTTCATCAAATTTACTTTATTTTGAAGACGTCCTGCTGTATCAATTAAAACGACATCATAATTTTCATTTTTAGCCTTTTGAAGTCCATCATAAACGACACTAGCCGGATCACTTCCCGAATCTTTATAAGTACAATCGGCGCCAATTCTTTTGGCCCACTCTTTTAATTGTTCTACAGCTCCTGCACGAAAAGTATCTGCTGCAACGAGAAGTACTTTTTTACCAGCTTCTACTTGTTGATGTGCAAGTTTTCCAATCGTTGTCGTCTTTCCAACTCCATTAACTCCTACAAATAAAAGTACGGTAGGTCCCTCTTTGGCATACTGAATTTTATTCACTAAAACATCATCATGAACATAAATAATAAAGAGTTCATCGACAATAACTTCTTTTAAATCTTCAGGGCTTTCAATTTTTTCTTTTCGAACCCGTGCTCTTAATCGATCCATAAATTCCATAACGGTATTGACACCAATATCTGCCATAATTAAAATCTCTTCTAATTCATCAAAATAATCCTCATCGATTTTTTTATGATTTTTAGTAAGACTAGCAAGTCTAGAAACAAAATTTTCTCTCGTTTTAGTAAGTCCTTTTTCATAGACCTGAACTTCTTTTTTTACATCTTGATTTTTATTTTTTTCTTCATTTTGAAAGACATTTTTTATTTTGCTAAAAAATCCCATGACGATTCCTCCCATCTTTCTTCTATAGTATACCATAAGTAGAAAAGTAATGCTAGAAAAAACGAAAAGAAAAAAGAAGTTTTCATTCTTTTTTCAAGGAAAATTCAAAGAAATTGAATCAAAAAGTTCATAAGAAAATACAATTTGAAGCAATTGCAGGATAAACACATGAGTTTATGGTAATTTAAAATTTAAGAAAATTTTACCAACTTTCACATTTTATTTTTATCTCTCTTCTTATCATCATTTATATCTTTATCTAATATTGATTCAATATAACTTTTAGGAATTAAACTAGCTTTATCCTTATCTACTTTAAGATTACTTGTCATCCACCTCTAATACAAAGATAAGCTAATTCTTAAAGAATAGGAATTTTTACATTCCTACTCTTTTGAATGTCTCCTATTTGAGGTTCATACCATACAAAGGTGATTTTTTTCAAATTAAGTTATTAATATATTCAATAAAATATAAAGGTATATTTATTATCTTACCATCTTTGCTTAAATTATTTAAAGAAAACCTAAATGATATCTCATTATCATTATTGCTATTATATTTTGTTAAACTATTGTGATTAGTACTTTTATTTGACTTAACTTCTATTGGAATAATTTTATTTTTTACTTGAATGACGAAGTCAATTTCATTCCTATCAAATGTATAGTAATTTAGTGAATTATCAAACAAATAGTTTAATGCATTGGCAACATAATTTTCTGTAAAAGCTCCTTTAAATTCTTCTAATAATTTGTTACCCTCAAGTATGACACTACTATCTAAATTTGCCATTTTTCTTAATAAACCTACGTCTAACATATAAATTTTATATGCTGATAAATCATTATAAGCTTTCAAAGGAAAAGCACATTTATTAACTAGATAACATTTTGTAATTAAGTTGCTATTACTTAACCAATTTAGCGCATTTTCGTATTCTCTAGCTCGAGCACCTTCTTTGACAACTTGATAAACAAATTTTTTGTTTTCACGGGCCAGTTGAGAAGGAACACCATTCCAAATCAAAGATATTTTATTAGCCTCACTTATATCAACATGTTTAGAAAAATCTTGTTCATAAGAATCTAAAATATTTTGTTGAATTTTATTAACTTTTTCAATATCTTTATCATTCATCCAACTATTAACAGCTTCTGGCATTCCACCAACTATATAATATACTTTTAGTTTTTCTATTAATTGTGATTCAAATATTTGAGGTATTTCTTTAATTTCTTTTATTTGTTTCATTACTTCAACTAAATTTTCTGAATTATCAGCTATTAAAAATTCACTAAAAGTCATTGGATATAAATTTAAAAATGTAACTTTACCAACAGGAAATGAGGTTTCGGATAAACGAATACCTAATAAAGATCCAGCAGTAGCGATATGATATTCATTTGCTTCCTCACAAAAATACTTCAATGAATTTAAGGCATCAGGACATTCTTGTATTTCATCAAATATAATTAGTGTAGTTTCTGGTTTTATTTTTTGACCACAAGCAAGTGACAATTGTTCTATTATTCGTTTAGGATCTTTACTATTTAAAAATAATTGTGCTAATCCTTCATCGTGATCAAAATTAAAGTATGCAACATTTTCATAATTATTTTTACCAAACTCTTTTAAAATATAAGTTTTACCGACTTGCCTTGCACCTCTTAATATTAAAGGTTTCCTATCTTTACTATTTTTCCATTTAACAAGTTCTTCAGTTATAAATCTTTTTATATTTATCACCTCTAGTAGTATTGTATCACACTTTTGCAAGAAAAATAACTATTTTTATCACACTTTTGTAAAGAAAAACAGATGATTTATCACACTTTTGTAAATTAATAAACTTTTTTAAGTTAAATAAGTTAATAACTCTTTAATTTTTATTTTTATAATTATATTACTGGCACGTTAATTTGAAAAAGGAATATCAAAATAAAATTTGCAATAAGTACTATATTATGGTGCAATCATTGCATAAGGTAATGTAAATGATAAATCCTTATAAAAAATCTTATAATTATTAACACTATTGATGGTTACATATCAAAAAAATTTTAAATTTTTGAAAATAGGTTTCAATACACAATAAATGAAAAATGAGCTTGCCCTTATTTCATATGGTTTGCTCATTTTTACTGCCAAACTCAAGATAAATAAATAATTTTATCAATATAAAATATACATTTTTTAACATTTTTAATATACAATTTTTAAAAAAATATAATAATTAAAATTTAAAAAAATTTTACCAACTTACAATATTTTTCCTAACAAACCCAATGATTATTTTAAAAATGATTCTGAGATAAAAAAACTGGTTTTAAAACATAAAGTTATTAAATCACCTAAGAATTTTGACAAGAATATCAAAATAATCCTAGGGTGATTTTTATTTTAAAAAGAAAAAGACCACTTACTAAAGTAGTCTTTAAACTTCTTTTTCTTTTTTACTTGTTTACTGCTTCTTTTAATGCAGCACCAGCTTTGAATGAAACAGCAGTTCTAGCAGCGATATGAACAGTTTCTCCTGTTTGTGGATTACGTCCATTACGAGCAGCTCTTTTAGAAGTTTGGAATGTACCAAAACCAACTAGAGGAACTTTGTCTCCTTTTGCTAATGCGCAAGTAACAGTTTCTGTAAATGCGTCGATTGCACGAGTAGCATCAGCTTTTGTTAATCCTGCCTTTTCTGCAACTGCTTCTACTAATTCTGATTTTTTCATGTTTAATAACCTCCTATATTTGTTAAGCACGTTTATGCTTACATATACAGAATATCATCTTTTATTTTCAAAATCAAGGGTTTATTCAATATTTTTCTGAAAATTTTGTAAAAAGACTTACAAAACAATAGCAATCATATTATTCGAACCTTTATTGACAATTTTGGTCAATGTATTTTGAAGTTTAAAACGAATATTATCCGGCATTAAATTAATTTTCGATTGAATTCCTTCTTGAACAATAACATCTAAACTTCTACCAAAGATCTCACTTTTCCAAATATTACTTGGATCATTATCATAATCTTTCATCAAGTAATCAATTAACTCCTTACTTTGTACTTCACTTCCAATAATTGGTTCAAAAGTCGAATTAACATCTACCCGAATCATATGAATACTAGGAGCAGTCGCCTTTAATTTAACACCAAATCGACTTCCCTGTTTAATAATTTCTGGTGTATCTAGTTTCATATCATCTAAAGTTGGAGTAGCGACACCATATCCTGTTTGTTTTACCATTTTAAGAGCAAATTTAATTTGATCATACTCTCTTTTGGCTTCATGAAATTCTTGGAAGAGACTAAGAAGTTCTGCACGGTTTGTAACATCAATATTAATAATATCGGATAACACTTGATTGTAAAGTTCATTTGGAGCTTCTAAAGTAAGCGTTACTTCTCCTGTTGCAGGATTTATATCAGAAAGATAACATTTTTGAATTTCGTCAATATTCATAAAATGATCCGTAATATTTTCCACATCTCTTAACTTATCAACTTCCATAACACTTTCTCGAATAGCATCAATATACGTCTGTTTAACCGGATGTTTTGAATTTAAAATAGCGATCCATTCTGGTAAATTTACTTTGACATCAATAACAGGAAATTCATACAAAGCTTCTCTTAAAATATCGTACATATCTTTATTATTCATATTTTCAATATTCATAGGCATAACTGGAACATTATGTGTTTCCCGAAGATTTTCTGCAATCTTTTCTGTTTCTTTCGTCATTGGATGCGTACTATTAAGAAGGACAATAAATGGTTTTCCAATTTCTTTTAATTCGCGAATAACTCTTTCTTCTGCTTCTAAATAATCACTTCTTTGAAAATCTCCAATACTTCCATCCGTAGTAACGACAATTCCAATCGTAGAATGATCTTTAATAACTTTTTCTGTACCTACCTCTGCTGCTTCTACAAAACTAATAGCATCATCATACCAAGGAGTTTTAACAAGTCTCGGACCATTTTCATCTTCTGCACCCTTCGCATCATGAATTAAATAACCAACACAATCAATCAAACGAATATTGCAAGAAAAATCATCAATTTGAATTTTTGCAGCGGTATTAGGAACAAACTTGGGTTCCGTTGTCATAATCGTCTTTCCACCAGCACTTTGAGGAATTTCATCCAAAGCACGTTTTCGTTCATACTCATCTTCTATATTTGGAACGATCAAGTTTTCAACGACTTTCTTAATAAACGTACTTTTTCCTGTTCGAACTGCCCCAACAACTCCAAGATAAATATCTCCACCTGTTCTTTCTGCAATATTTTGAATAATCTCTTTCTTTTCCATTTTTTAACACTCTTCTTTCTTTTATTTCACTTCATTATACGTAAAAGTTAAAAAATATATTCAAAAATAATCATGGAAATTCTATAATGGATGAATCCAAAACAAAAAAGAAAAAGATATTTACTTATCAATTTCTTTCAATAAACTTTGTACTTTTTGATTACTAAGGCCGGTCGACTTTGACACAAGTTCTACGCTTGCACCATTTTTGAGAAATTCTTTTGCTAATCTTTTTGTTGCTTCTTCCAATTGTTGCGCAACTTGTTCTTCCACCTGTTTTCGCACTTGTTCTTTCGCTTGATTTCGTAAAAGTTCTTCATATAGTTTTTGCACTTGTTCTTTCGATTGGTTTTTCAATTTTTCTCTTACTTCTTCCAGAACAGCTTTATTGAGTTTTGCTTGCTCTTCCTCAAAATTATAACATCTAGCATATAACTCTCCATCTTGATTCATAACTTCTGATACCTCCTTCATGGTATTTTTAATCTCTTGTGTTGTATGGAGTTCTTCGATACATCGATTATAGGTTTTTACATCTTCAATCATAAAACTTGCACATAGAACTACCAAATCTTCTTCAAATAATCCATATTTTCCTTGATATCTATTATGATACCATAAATCGTAACATTCCGCAATGTTAATATTGTATATTTTTAGTTTATCTGTATACTCATTTCCTTCTTTATTTCTTAACGTATAAATATCGATTGCTTTAGGATGAATTGGATCAACGAAAAAGGTATTCAAATTAATGAGATACGTTCTAGGAATCAAATTATATTTTTCACTTTCTTTAACGCCACTTTCTGCTAATTGATGGAGATAATAAAGATTGCGGTTCAAAATATTTTGATTAAACTCTTTACTGACATTTACTTCAATCTCAATTCTGTAGTCATCATTGTTGTGAAATTTTACGACGATATCTCGTTCACCCTTTTTGTCGACAAGCATCTTATTGGGAATTTTTAAGGGAACAAGCTCAATTCTTCCCTCTAAGTCTTGGTAATCGATTTTTAAAACACGTGAAAGCAAAAGCGTTAGAAGTTCTATGTGATCAGGATTCGCAAACATAATCTTAAAAGCAGGGTCAAACTTTAAAGGTATTTTCTTTCCATGTGGAAGCATCGAAACTTTTTCAGAAATTGTTGACATTTTTTTACCTCCTTTCTTTCTAGAAATCACCATACCATGATGAAACGAGAAAAGCAAAAACCAAAATTGGCGATTTTTTCCTAGGAAATTTGCGGATTTTTCTCTAGACAAAAAAGACGATTTTCTCTAAGAAAAAATCGCTTTTTTACGAGTTTATATAAATATAGGTAAATACGTTTTTATTTAAAACATTTTATCGATATCTTTAGGAACATTATCTTTTAAAATTGTAGAAACAATTTTATCCTCTTTTTCTTTACTAACTTCCTTCCCTGTCATACTACTTAGTTGATGAATAACATCTCTTAAAACACCTTCATCTTTCATATTTGATTTCTGTATTTTATTTGCAAGAGATAGGATTGTCTCTTTATCAATATTTGTTTTTTTCTCTACTTTCTTATAAAAATTATCTCCAAACATAAAAAACCTCCTACTACAATATATGTAGCAAGAGGATATTCTGCCCTAAAAATTTAGATTGGATTCTTGAAAGGTGAGTTCTTGATAAACTTCTTCTCCTACTTGCTTCCGAATCTTTTCTCTTCTTCTTCCAAATTCCTTGCATTGTTCTTGATAAGCTTTCATTTCAATTTGATTTTTTTCCAATCTCTCATCCAATAACTTCTGCGCTCTTTCCAAACTTTCCAAAGCTCTTTTTCCTTCTTCTTTACTAAGTTTACGATTAAAAAACATATTACTCTTCTCCTTTATTTTTAAATTTTATTTCCAATGGAGTTCCCTCAAAATCAAAATTTTCTCGTAATTTATTTTCCAAATAACGTTCGTAAGAAAAATGAACAAGTCCCTTATCATTAACTTGAAAAACAAATTTAGGAGGTTTGGTACTCTTTTGATAAACAAAATATATTTTCAATCTTTTTCCTTTATAAGAAGGAGGAAGCTTCAAGCGGTAAGCCTCTTCAACAACTTCGTTCAAAACGCTCGTTTTAATTTCCCTAGAAATATTTTTTTCTACTTTAAGAACTTCTGGCATTAAAGTATGAATTCTTTTTTTCGTAAGAGCAGAAACAAATACAACAGGAGCATAACTCAAAAACTGAAATTCATTTCGAATTTTCTTCGTATATTCTACCGTATCTTTATTTTCTACCGTATCCCATTTATTAACAACAAGTATAATTCCTTTTCCTTTTTCTAAGGCAAAACCTGCAATATGCTTGTCCTGTTCAAGAATCCCTTCTTCAGCATTCAAAACAAGAAGGCAAATATCACTACGATCGATTGCTTGCAAACTTCTTAAAAGACTATACTTTGCAAGATTTTCAAAAACTTTTCCTTTTTTACGCATTCCGGCAGTATCAATTAAAACATACTCTTGATGTTCATAAGTAAAAACCGTATCTACAGCATCTCGAGTAGTACCAGCATGGGAACTTACAATCGTTCTTTCTTCATTCAAAAGAGCATTCACCAAACTACTTTTTCCAACATTCGGACGTCCAATAATCGAAATCTTAAGTCGCGTATCTTCTTCCTCTTGAGAATCATGAAAATCCCGAACAACCGAATCCAAAAGTTCTACAAAACCGATATTATGTTCTCCCGAAACAGGAAAATATTCCTCAAAACCCAATTCATAAAAATCATAAAGATGGTCTTTACTTTCTTTGGTATCGACTTTATTAATAACAACAAGAACTCTCTTTTTACTTTTTCTCAAAATATCTCGAGCCAAAAGATCATTACTTGTTAATCCTTCTCTTCCATCAACAACAAATAATACAACGTCACTTTCCGAAATAGCAATTTCTGCTTGAACCTTGATTTCCTCTTTGAAATCATCTTCGCCCATATCAATACCACCCGTATCGATCAAATGAAAACGATAATTTCCATAACTTGCATCTGCATAAATTCGGTCTCTTGTAACACCCGGAGTATCTTCTATAATAGAAAGTTTTTTACCAACAAGTCGATTAAAAATCGTACTTTTTCCAACATTCGGCCGTCCGACTAAAGAAACAGTAGGTAATTTCATAATATCTCCTTCTTTCAAACTGCCAACAGTATACCATAAAGAACATTTTTTGTAAACTATTCTGTATAGGCATCCATTAGAATTCCCTCTGTAAGAACTCGGTTTGCTTCTTTTCCATAGATAACCTCAAAAAATTCCACATACTTTTCATAAGAAACCTCTTCGATAGGCAAATAAAATTGATGATCATAAAAATATTTATGTCCCGGCACAAGAAAAAAATCAGAGAATTTTACAAGAACAGGAGTCTTCTTATGAATAACAATATTTAAATCCACTTCATCCTCGTAATCATCGATTTTTTCAAATTCTAAAATAAGAATTTTCTTAATATAAACATCTAAGTGATAGTATCCTTCTACTTTCAAATGATATTTTTTTCGAAGTCGAAGAACTAAAACCTGAAGAAACGTTTTTAAATCTTGAATATCATATTCTAAAATATCATCAAAAACAAGAAAATAATAGATTGTGAAATGTTCCTCATCCATCCAATCAATCTTCATTCCTACCACCTAAAATATTGTATGAAAACAAAATTTCCTGGTGCCAATAGAAAAAGACTTCTTATAGAAGTCCTAAAAGATGTAAATTAGAAGCATCTTCATTAAGAAGTCTAGCAAGTTCCTGATGATTTCCAAACTTTTCAATTTTTCTTTGAATACTCTTAACAGTATTTGAGAACATCGTTGGGCAAGTAATAATCAAATTGTAAATATTTTTCACTCCAATTGCTGTAAACAAATTTAAAATTGCTGTAATTTCTTCTGGATCATACAAAAACACATCAATATTTAAATCTCTTTCTTGAATCACTTTTTTAATATTGCGAATTTGTTCATTTGTAATATTATACTCTTTTAAATAATTCATCGTGCCCTACTCATCTCCTTTACTTCATTTTGAATAGTTTGAAAAGCATTCGAATCTAAAAATGAATTTCGAACAATGGAAGTAATTAACATTTCTTTTTTCAAAGAAGAGTACAAAGTTTTTAAAATAGAAACATTTCTCAAAACTTTATAACGAGAAATAAGCACATCTCCAATAAGGTATACATAAGGATTTTTCTGTTCAACAATCTCTCCATTTTGTTCAACCAAATCAATAACACTATATTTTGCTTCCATTTCTTGAAGAAGTGGTTCTGCTAAAATACTTTCATCGAAATAAGGATTTTCATCATCGATTGTTTTCGTTTCTACAGCATCACTAATGGCCATATCATATTCATCATAATGAGGAATCAATTCGCTATACCAATCGGTCATAAATTTCTCTGAAACAAATTCATTCATTCTTTCTCGATCAGAGATCATCTCCCATTCTACATTGGAAAAGATTTCTGCACTTGCAGCACCAGCTCGATGATTCGAGAAAAATTCATTATAGAAATCCTCATATC
This sequence comes from uncultured Bacilli bacterium, assembly GCA_947623645.1. Classification (GTDB taxonomy): domain Bacteria; phylum Bacillota_I; class Bacilli_A; order RF39; family UBA660; genus MGBC162581. Next base: position 4,602 of record CANQHK010000007.1, on the reverse strand, counting down.
CCAAAGTAGACAACTTATATGTTAAATAGGCATACTCATTAATGCTTTTAAAGGCCAACACACTTGAAAACCGTTGAAAATAATTTCGAATACTTTGATTATATACTTTTTCATCATTATTTTTCTGTAAAAATACATCATTTTTTACAATATTTTTATCCATTTCCAAAAATTTTTGACTTCTTGGAGGATTAAATAAACCAAGTTCAATAGCAAGATGAATTTTATCTTCAATATTTCCTCGATCAATACAAGAAAGAGCAACTTTAGAAACCGTTCCCATTCCAAACAAGTTACACAAAGAAAGATTTTTTTCAAGAATCCAATTTGGTAAAGTTGTTACGTGAACATTAGCTCCTATATCATCGACATCCAAGTTTTCATCCAAAATATCTCTATATTTTTGTAACGTTTGTACATTCTTAATAAACTCATTATAATCAATAGAATGACAACTTCTAAATAAAGTATTCGATGAACTTTTAGTACTTTTTCCTCTAGATGTTCGAAAAGCATGTGGAGCTCTTTTTAATGAAGAATTTTCTTTAACCCAAATCGTTGCTAAATCATCTTTAAAATAAACATCATCAATATTTCCTTCAGAGTCCACAATCTTACTATAAATATCTCGAATATAATCAACATTTCCATAAACGACGATTTTAAATAAAGTATTTCGCATGAATTTATTTAAAAGTTCTTTTTCTTTAAACCATTCTAAAACTTCTTGTGCACTACTAAGATCAATATCTCGTTCCACTTCTTCAGTATGATCGACAAGTAACTTCTTAAAATAGCGCATATTATCATCGTTAAAATACTCTCGGAATAGCTGAACAACATTTCCAATATCCACTTTTTCTTTAGAAACTTTCATGGAAATATTTCTAGTTTGATAAAAATCATCTAATAACATCGATACATCATCTAAAGGAAGTCCTCGAACATCAAATTCATTATAAAAGGTTGAAAACATTCCCTCTGTAACATATTTTTTACGACCATTTCCCTCTAATACCCGTTTTAATTCTTCTAGTTTTCCAACGGTTTCTTCTTCTTTAGGAGCAATCTCTAATTCTTTTCTTTTTTCTTCCAACTTTTTCTTAATTCTTAATAAAGAATCCATAAATTTAGATAATGTAAAAAGTTGATTTTCTGCTAATGGAAGGTCATCGACATTAAGTTTTAATTCTTGACGAACAGATAATGCATTTTGAATATCAGAAATAATTTTCATAAGATTATCAATACCATTTTCATACTTATCCAAAAGTTCAACAGCACCTTTAAAATCATAATGAATGAGTTTATCCTCATCGCCAATAACTCGTTTGCATTCTTCAATTATAGAAAGTTCTTCACTCATCTTTTTTTCTTCTGATATTTTGGCATCATATAATTGCTTTAGTTTTTCATTTAATTCTAAAATTCTTCCATTTAATGCATCTAATGTCGTCATCTCTATCCCTCCCAATGTTCTAATAAGCTTAATGTTTGAAGATAAAAAGTAAAATCGTCAATGCGAGCTGAAAAATTTCGAATGAAAGCTTCTCTTCCAATTCCAAGAGAAAATGCTAGTTCATCAACATCTACATTTTTTTCTTGAATTAGTTTATAAACAACTCCTCGTATATTTTGAAACATATCATTTAGTTCTGTTGCTTGCATTTTTTCCACCTTCTTCTATAGAATCCTCTGCCGTTACTATAAGGATATCTCTAAGAAGTGTTTGGGCATCCATCTCTTGAGGATCTCCTTTTTCAATAAGTTCAATTTCTTGAACAATTTTTTCTGCATTTTCACGAATAACTTTTTCTGTATTTTCTTGAATCGTATTCGGATTAATTGGACATGCAGTTAAAATCATAATTCCTCCATCATTATGCAAATCATTTTCTGTATGGAGCTTAATATAGGATACGATCACTTTATTATTTCTTACAGAAAAAACAGTACGATCACATTTTTCTCGGAATTCTTTATCATGAATTTCTAAAGGCATAATATTGGCTCTTTGTTTATTTTGAAGAAGTCCTTCTTGAGCCTTTTGAACGATGTTAAAAAATCCTGTTTGATAACCTTTTTTTTGTATAATATCTGGAAAAAATGGTTTTTTATCCGCATCCGTTAAAAAGAATACTTTGGAATTATCTGTTTCTAAAATTTCTTTTCGTATATCTGCAATCTCTTTATCTACTACTGCAAGTTTCTTACAAAGACTTTCAAATTCCCGAACATATTCTTCTAATAATTCAATCTCTGTTTTATCAAGAAAATCATGATGAGGAATCGTCTGAAGTAATTCTTCTAATTCACTCTTTATATCAAAAATTTGAATTGCCAAAATTTTGGACATTGCTTCTTTATAAACTTGGTCTTCATTAGTTTCTAAAGCAGATTGTCTTTCCTCTTCTGGAAGAGAACAAAAGGCTTTATAATATTGAAACTCTGTCGTCTTCATTTCATTTAAAATTTGATAATATTGATTTAAAAGAGGATTCGTAACATCTTTAAATTGTTCATAATGATTTTTTAATTGAGCATAATCTTCTTCGAAATTGACAACGCTAATCTCTTCTTTCTTTACTCCATTTGTTGGAATAACAACAACAGATTGAATCTCTTCTTCTGGAAGATTTTTCTTATCAGCAGCCGTTTCTTTTTTTAGAACAGGATCTTTCTTCAAAGTTTTCACAATCGGATAAAGTAAAACAGAAATTTGAACATTCTCTGGAACCTTATGTTTATTACATAATTCTAAAATAAAACTTTTATTAAAAAGTTCATTATTAACAAGTTGATGAAGTCGTTCAATAGATTCTGATAACAAACCTTCCTTCTCTTTCAAAAAAGAAGTTTTATCAAGAACTTGTTGCAATTCTTCAGCACCTAAGACTTCCTGAAATGTTCTTAAAGCAATCGCATTATCCAAATTGCTTCTTTTATAAAAAGCCTCCAAAATAGCAATTTTTTGTTCCAAACCATTAGCAACTTTCAAAATACTTTCTTTATGGGAAATCAAAAAACGAATATCTTTTTTACTATATTCAACAATCTTCTTCGTTCTCTCAATCTCCCTTAGAGAAATGACAACATCTGTGTGTTCTCTTCGACAATTTCTCAAATCCTGTTTAACATAAGACAAAAAACTATTCCAATGTTGTTCAATCATTGGCAAATCTTTTTCTAACTTTGAACTTGGCATCTTGTTCACTTCCTATTCTCTTACAGTATAACATACTTTTTTAGTTTTGGCCAGAAAATTTAGAAGATTTCAAAAAAAAAGAAGAAATCTTCATTTTCTCCTTATAAACATCTCTAAAACATTGAAGAAAAATCATTACTTATAAGTTTCATTATCTTATAAAAAAAATCATCTAATTTTGAAATATCTTTAAATTTTATTTTTCTTACGATTAATAGTATCAGCATCTTCTGCAATAAAAATATAGAATTTACCACTATGAAACAAATACAAACAATTAGAGTTTTCTTTCTTTAATTTCAAAAAATCTTACTCATATTTTTCTTCAAAAAAACAACTCTACCCGTAAAACAAGAAGAGCTGTTCTCACAATAACTTAGTATTCATTTTCATTATGAATCATGCATTACTATTTAAGTTTTTCTTTGATGGAACAAAAAAGTCATTTAATCTCTACAATAAACACACCAAAGTATCCGTAAATACTAAATATAGGGTGAAGATAAACCTAATCATGTAGTAAAGAGTGACAAAAACCGCACGGGAAGAAAGGCCACCACCGCCCGGAGAGCCATTGACGCTGCTGAAATGGAAGACACCTGCATTCGAAGAAGCTTCGTAGTTCCCGCCACGAAAGAATCAAGGGCCACTAGAGGAAACAAAGTTGGCGTTTCCCTAAAATAAAGCAAATACACTGTTCTTCATAGTCGGATTGGTAAATTACTCCATCTACGATGTCCCTAAAATGCAACAACGTTTTACAATAACTTTACGAAAATTTTACATAGATTTACATTTATAATTTAAAAGCTCATGATATCTAGATTAGACTTCATGAGCATTTTTTTTAATTGTTTGAAATTGGTACAAGAGTAGCACGGGAAGAATAGTTGTTGGTCGCACTGCCATAGTGGCTGCCACTGTGGAATATGCCTGTTCTCGAAGGATCGCTGCAGCCCCCGCCACGTTCGAACCAAGGGTAACTGGGAAAAACAAAGTAGGCCAAATCATTATACCATTCTGAGGTTTCTGATAAAGCATGTCCATAACATTCTTTATTCGTTGTACATGATGTATTTAAATCTGTTGTATATAAATCATAATACTTGGCATCTGGGAAATCAATTTCACCTGAATAATCCGTATTATCATTTAATTTTCCGTTGAATCCAGAATTTTCGGAATCGTTTTTTCCACTTCTTGGTGCACCTTCATCATCTGCTAATACTCCCATGACATATTCCCATGCTCCTCCAACCATATCATAAATTCCTGTGATATTTCCAGTGGTACTTGCTGCTTGTCCATTTTCACTATTATATTGATTATCTTGACTTTCACAAGTATCTGTAGTTCCTTCTGCATTTTGAGTACTTGCTCCGATTCCCGTTTTATAT
>CANQHK010000006.1 GCA_947623645.1 uncultured Bacilli bacterium | reverse complement strand
GCGTATGCTGCTGGTATTACTACAACGGACATTAGTGCAGAAAATCAGACAAAGTTACGTTCCAATTCAGCAGATGCTAACGTAGACCTTACAATTGGAAAGGTTCATATGTTAAAACATGTTAGTGGAAGTACAGATGGAAGCAGTGCTTTTATTCTATTAACTTTTTCTGAGACAGGAGGATTTACCAATGATACATACAGTTCTATTCTAACAGTACTAAAATTAATTTTAAGTGCTAAGCAATATAACCATTTCGTTGCTAATTATCCTGCTCTTTCTAGTCAGTCAGAAGTGAAGTTTACAGGTTTTAGAGTAAAAATTAATCCCGACGAGCGTTTAAATGCTGAATCTCAAACTTTCCATGATGCTGATATTCTTCGTGTCGAAATTTGTTCAAACGAGTTTGCAGATATTCCAAATACAACACCTGTACCAACACAAACACCAACACCTACAACGCCAGTTGAAAATCCATCAACAGGAGATATGAATCTTGTTGCGGTAGGAACTTTAGCAACACTTGCGCTTCTTGGAGTATATTTCTCCGTTCAAAAGATTCGGGAAAATTAGTCCCAATCAAAAAAAAGACTTCGGTCTTTTTTTAGTTTGTAATTTGATTATAAACGTCTTCTGGATTTACTAAATGATCTTTATTAAAGGTGTGTTGTAATCCATCTTTTAAGTATCTTGGTGTTAAATGAATGTGAAAATGTTTGACTTCTTGACCATAATCATTGTTTTGTACAATGGTAAGTCCATCACAATCTAATTTTTCTTTCAAAAACGTTCGCATTTTCTTAATAACTTTTAGGATGTCTAACATTAATTCTTCATCAACATCATCAATTGTTACGATATGTTTTTTGGGAATAATTAAGCAGTCCCCATTTGTTGATGGATGAATATCTAAAAAAACTCGGACAAAGTCATCTTCATAAATTGTGTAACTTGGCATTTCCTTTTTATTAATTTTACAAAAAATACAATCTTGCATCTATAAATCATCTCCTATAAAGGATTATATCATAAAAGAAAACATGCATAAAGCATATTTTGTGAATATCTGCGAATATTCATTATTATTGTGTCTAATTTTTAAAATTTTATTCATATTTTATAAAAAAAGTCCCATACTAATAATGAAAGGTGATGATGTTTTTTGCGAAGATTTTCAAAAAAATTAAAAAGAAAAATTGAAACAATGCATTTGGGAAGACTTTATTATAATCAAGTAATGGAACATAAGAGTAAAATTTAAAAACAATTCTAATTTTTTAAAGAGGCTAAAAAAAATTGCTTCTTTTTTTCTTTTTTCGCTCTTTTTCTTTGGATTTTTGTGTTAATTTTAGGTGAAATGTGATAAAATAAGGCTGGTGATGAAAATGCTCGAAATTAAAGAATTAAAAGTCCGTTCAAAAGACGGTAAAGATATATTAAAAGATTTCTCTTTATTGATAAAAAAGGGAGAAGTTCATGCTATTATGGGACCGAATGGAACGGGAAAGAGTACACTTTCAAAAGTAATTATGGGAAGTGATGATTATGAAGTTATTCATGGAGATATTCTCTATAATGGAACCTCTATTTTAAACCTTCCTGTTGATGAAAGAGCCCGTCAAGGAATTTTTTTGGTAAATCAGAATCCTGTTAGTATTGAAGGAGTTACGAACAGTGAATTTTTAAAAACAGCGCTTTCTAGTGTTCGAGGAGAAAATGTTGGTTTATATGAGTTTATGAAATTAATGGAAAATGCTATGGGAGATTTAAAAATGCGTGAAGATATGATGCATCGTTCCATTAATCAAGATTTTTCTGGTGGAGAAAGAAAAAAGAATGAAATTTTGCAGATGAAAATTTTAAAACCAAAGCTCGTTATTTTGGATGAACTCGATTCCGGACTGGATGTCGATAGTCTTAAAATAGTTTGTGAAAATGTCCGACAATATTTAGAAGAAAATCCAGAAACTTCTCTTTTAATTATTACTCATTACAGCCGTATATTAGAATACATCAAGCCACAATATGTCCATGTTATGAAAGATGGAAAAATTGTTCAAACTTCGGATATGTCTTTGGCACTTGAAATTGAAAAGAATGGATATGATGGGGTAAATTCTATGAGTGGAAATGATGTTTATGAATAAACTATTATTGAAGCCACAAATTTATATAGAGAAAGAGGACTCTTATGAACTTGTAGTAGGAGAAGATGCTGTTGAAATTGTGCTTGCACCTTATACTTCTTGTAAACTTCTTGCCCTTGCTTCTTCTAAAAGTCAAAATGTAACCATTCATCTTTCCAAAGAATCTCGTTTTGAATATCAAAGTTTTTTACAAAATATAAATTCTAAAATTCAAATTTTTTTAGAAGGGGAGGGAGCATCTGTTGATTTTGTCTACAGTATGTTAGCAAGTAGCAAGTGTGGACTTAAAGTAGAAGTTTATCATCAATCCTCTCATACTTCTAGTAGGATTCATAATGCTATTGTAAACTATGGTGAGGAACTTGCTTCTTTAAGTGTGGATGCTTCTGTACCGAAAGGATGTGTTTCTTGTCATTTGACGCAAGACAATAGAATTACGTTACTAAAAAATGGAAAAGGGAAAATTTTACCAAATTTGTGGATTGATGAGTTTGATTGTTTTGCTGAACATTCTGCATATATTTCTAAATTTTCGAAAGAAAAAATGTTTTACTGTAGAATGCGAGGAATTCAAGAACAAGATGTTTATTTTTTACTAACGAAGTCAATGCTTTTAGGAAATATGAATGTAGATGATGAGCATCTTACTCAATTTACAGAAATGATTCAAAAAATGGGGAGGTGAAATAGATGAACCGAGAAGATTTTGAAATTTTTAATACAGGAGTTATTTATTTCGATAATGGTGCAACGACGATGAAGCCAAAGCAAGTAGTTGATTCAGTTGTTGATTATTATACTAAGTATACAGCAAATGCCCATCGAGGAGATTATGAAAACAGTTTAAAGGTAGATACAGAATATGAAAAGGTACGGGAAAAAGTTCAAAAATTAATTCACTCTGAAAAGAAAGAGGAAATCGTTTTTACAGCAGGTGCAACAGATTCTTTGAATCGAATTGTCTTTGGTTTTATGAAAAATTATTTATCTGAGGGTGATGAAGTATTGCTTACAAAAGCAGAGCATGCTTCCAATATTTTACCTTGGATGAGGCTTGCTGAAGAAATAGGAATTGTCATTCGTTATATTCCTTTACCTGAAAAGAATGAAGTTTCTATAGAAAATGTTTTAAAAAGTATTACGGATAAGACAAAGGTTATTTCGATTGCTCATGTTACCAATGTTTTAGGAGATGTTCGACCTGTTCATGAAATTGGAGAGATTTGTCAGGAAAAAGGAATTCTTTTTGTTGTTGATGGAGCTCAAAGTGTTCCTCACCGGGTTGTGGATGTTTTGAAAGATCATATCGATTTTTTAGCTTTTTCTGCTCATAAGATGTTGGGACCTACTGGAGTTGGAGTTTTGTATGGACGGTATGACCTTTTAGAAAAATTAGAACCCACTACTTTAGGGGGAGGAATGAATGCTAGTTTTTTAGCAGATGGAGAGTATGAATTAAAATCGATTCCTAGTAGGTTTGAAGCCGGTACGCCCAATATTGCCGGAGTCATTGGACTAGGAAGTGCCATCGATTATCTTTTAGAAATTGGAATGGAAATCATTCAAAAGTATGAAGCAGAACTTCGAAAATACTTGTTGAATCGATTATCGGAAATTCCCAATGTCATTATTTATAATCAAGATATCGAATCTAGTAACATTGCCTTCAATTTAAAAGATGTCTTTGCGCAAGATACAGCGATCTATTTAAATCATTATCATATTTGTGTTCGGGCAGGAAACCATTGTGCTAAAATTTTAAAAGATGAATTGCATGTTGCAAATACTTGTCGTATTAGTTTATATTTTTATAATACCAAAGAAGAAATTGATCAGCTTATTGAAGTATTAAAAAAATCAGAAGATATTTTTAAAGTTATTTTATAGAAATCAGGTGTTAAAATGGATGCAAATATTCGTAGAGAAATTATATTAGATAATTACCAAAATCCAAAAAATAGGGGACTTGTTGAAAACGATTCAGATTACGTTGTTGTAAATAGTAATAATGAAAGTTGTATTGATAATTTGGATATTCAATATAAAATTCAAGATGGTGTTCTTGTGGATATTCATTTTGATGGGGAAGCCTGTGCTATTTCAACCAGTGCGACTTCGATTATGATTCGAAGTTTAATTGGAAAAACGGTGGAAGAAGCTAAAAAGATTTTAGAAAATTATGAAGCGATGATTGATGAGAGAGAATATGACGCTGATCTTTTACAGGAGTTAAACGTCTATGATGAAATTTATTTACAACCCAATCGAAAAAAATGTGCCCTTCTTCCCTTTGAATCTTTAAAGAAAGTCTTTAAGCAGTTGAATTTGTAGAAAGATGGTGATACCATGGAAATTCGTGGATTAAATCCAAAAAACATTGAAAAAATTTCACGTATTAAAAAAGAAGATGATTGGATTCTTGATTTTCGAAAGAAAAGTTATGAAGCCTTTTTGCGTCTTCCAATGCCATCTTTTGGGCCTTCTTTAAAAATTGATTTTGATTCGATTATTTATTATCGAAATAGTGATGATAAACTAACGAATAATTGGAAAAATATTGGGGAAAGCATTCGAGATGAGTTTACCAATTTAGGTGTTTTAGAAAGTGAAAAATACATGGATGGTATGGGAGTTCAATATGAAAGTGAAGTCATTTACCATAATATGATTGAGGAGTTAAAGAAAAAGAACGTTATTTTTACTTCTATCGAAGAGGGACTTCGAAACTATCCCGATATTGCCAAACGTTATTTTGGAAAGATTGTGCCTTATGCGGATAACAAATTTTCGGCTTTAAATTCAACGGTTTTTAGTGGTGGAAGTTTTATTTATATCCCACCTCATACAAAACTTGACCGTCCTCTTCAAAGTTACTTTCGAATCAATCGTGAAAATATGGGTCAATTTGAGAGAACTTTAATTATTGTCGACGATGACAGTGATCTTCATTATATCGAAGGTTGTACTGCTCCAACATATTCAACAGAAAGTCTTCATGCAGCAGTGGTGGAAATCTATGTTGGAAAGGGAAGTAAGTGTCGTTATACGACGATTCAAAATTGGGCGCCTAATGTTAACAATTTGGTTACGAAAAGAGCTCTTGTTGAAGAAGATGGAGAAATGGAATGGATTGACGGAAATGTTGGAGCCTTATCCAACATGAAGTATCCAGCTTGTATATTAAAAGGAGATCGTTCTCGTGGGACTTGTATCACCATTAGTGTTGCTTCTTCGAATCAGCAACAAGATACAGGTAGTAGAATGATTCATTTGGGAAAAAATACAAAAAGTACAATTTTATCGAAGAGTATTGCTCGAAATGGTGGAAATGCAACGTATCGTGGAAAAGTTGATATTGGAAAGAATGCTGAAAATAGTGAAGCTTTTGTAAAATGTGATACGCTTATTCTCGATGATTTGTCTAAAAGTGATACAATTCCTACCAATATTGTGGAAAATGATTCTAGTTTTTTAGAACATGAAGCGACTGTTTCTCGGGTTAGTGATGAAAATTTATTCTATTTAATGAGTCGAGGACTCTCCAAAGAAAAGGCGACAGAACTCATTGTTTTAGGTTTTATTGAGAAGTTCCGAGAGGAATTACCAATGGAATATGCAGTGGAATTAAATCAATTATTGAAAAAAAATTTATAAATTAGTAAAATGGCGATTTTTCCTTAGAGAAAATCGTCTTTTTTGTTTTAGAAAATACCGGAAATTTCCTAGGGAAAAATGGCGAAATTACTGTTTTGCGTTATTTTTAATTGTATGTTAAGGTGGTTTTTGAAAGGAGGAATATGATGATGAATCAGGTGGGTTTTGTTGGTCGACTCGTTCGTACACCAGAATTGCGTGAAACAGAAAACAATAAAAAAATGGCATGGATTACCGTTGCAGTTACAAGAAGTTTTAAAAATATAAACGGTGAATACGAAACCGATTTTATTGATTGTACCTTATGGGACATGGTCGCAACCAACACTGTAAAGCACTGTAAAAAAGGTGACATCATTTCTGTTCGTGGTCGTTTGCAAAGTCATGTCTATGAAAAAGATGGCGAAAAGCATTATGTCCTAGAAGTAATTGGGGAAAGAGTAACCTTTATTTCTAGTGTAAAATAATTCTAAATTTTGTTTTTTTATAAAATTTTTCTATACTTTTTAAAAGATTAAAGGTATAATGAAGTTAACTAATTGTAATTGAGGTGATGAAAGATGCTATTGTTTAGCAAGAGATTAAAAGAAACAAGAATAGAAGCAGGACTTACGCAAGCAGAACTTGGTGCAATGGTAGGTGTTACCAAAGTCAGTGTATGTTGCTATGAAAAAGGAACAAGAACTCCAACACTAGATACACTTGTAGATTTAGCAAATGCCTTAAATGTTGATTTTAGTTATTTATTAGGTCAAGATGGTTATGCTGTTGCAGAACAAGATGATGCTTATGGAATTAATTTTTCAAAAGAAGAAATTCAGTTTATGCGTGGTTTGAGAAGACACAAAAAACTTTATGAAAAAGTTCTTACAAATCCAAATGCAGTTTTAAAAATAATGGCCCAAAAGATAAGATAATCGCTTGCGATTGTCTTTTTCTTAAGGTATAATATTGATAGAATAGAGGTGTCTAGATGAATGTTTTAGATATTATTGATAAAAAAAGAAAGGGAGAAGTTCTTTCGAAACAAGAATTGGAAACTGCTTTTTTGGGATACTTAAAGGGAAAAATTCCAGATTATCAAATGAGTAGTTTGTTAATGGCTATTTGTATTCAAGGAATGAAAGATGAAGAGATTTTTGATTTGACAGATATTTTTATTGCCAGTGGAGAAATTTTAGATTTATCAGGTATTCATGGAGTAACTGTTGATAAACATTCAACAGGTGGAATTGGAGATAAAACAACGCTGGTGGTCGGACCTATTGTTGCATCTCTGGGATTAAAGGTACCGAAAATGAGTGGAAGAGGTTTAGGTTATACTGGTGGTACGATTGATAAATTGGAAAGTATTCCAGGATTTCGGGTCAATTTAGGAAAAGAAGAATTTTTAAAACAAGTCGATGAAGTAGGATTTGCCGTTACTAGTCAAACAGCAAATTTAGCACCGTTAGATAAAAAGATTTATGCACTTCGAGATGTTACTGGAACCGTTGAATCGATTCCTTTAATTGCTTCTAGTATTATGAGTAAAAAAATTGCCTGTGGTGCTTCCAATATTGTCATTGATGTCAAAGTTGGAAGTGGTGCTCTTTTAAAAACGAAAGAGGAAGCACTTGAAATTAGTCGTTTAATGAAAGAAATAGGAAAACGATATCATAGAACGGTAGAAACCATGATTACTTATATGGATATTCCTCTTGGAATAGCGATTGGAAATGCTTTAGAGATTATGGAAGTTATCAAAATTTTAAAAAATGAAGAAGATAATTATCTCGTTGCTCTTTGTAAATCAACCGCTGCTAAGATGGTTTCGATGGGGAAGAATATTGGTATGCAAGAGGCACTTTATCTAGTTGAAGATGTTTTGAAAACTGGAAAAGCATATCAAAAATTTGAAGAAATGGTAAAAGCTCAAGGGGGAGATTTAACGCGCCTTCCATTTAGCCAGAACGTTCAAAAAGTTTTATCCACAAAAAAGGGACATATTATCCATATGGATGCTCGAAAATTTGGTAAATTATCTCTCGATTTAGGGGGAGGACGTGTGCAAATAGAGGATCGTGTCGATTCAAGTGTTGGAATTGTCTTAAATAAAAAAATTGGCGATGATGTTCAAGTAGGAGATCTTCTTTGTACACTTTATCTAAAAGAAGGATCTGCACCGATTCCAGAAGATATTACCAATTATTATACTTTTCAAGAAGATGAAATTTTATAAAAAAGTCACGGATTGTTATTATACAGTTCGTGATTCTTTATTTTTCTAAAAATCTTACATAGTATTCATCCAAAGTTAAATTGGTATTATGAATGGCTGTTGCAATATCTACTCCAACGTAGCGATAATGCCAGGCTTCATAATCATAACCAGTGATTTCTTCTTTTCCTTTTGGATATCTTAGAATAAAGCCATATTTATAGGCATTTTCTTGCATCCAAGTAAATTCCTTCGTTGTTTCAAAATGGTTGTAGTCCGTTTTATAGTTATCGATATCTACGACGAGTCCTGTTTGATGTTCTGAAAATCCAGGTCTTGCAGAATAAGTATCTGCTAATTCTACGCCATCTTTTTGAACATAATTATTATATAATTTTTTTTGATAAGCGTAAGATCGATAACTAGAAATTGCTCGAATTTTCATATTTTCTTTTGTAGCACTTTCACATAACTTTTCAAAATGAATTCTAGCATCTTTTACTAACAGTCTAGTTCCTTCTACACAGGACGAGATTTCTTCTAAATCTTTTGGAATGTAGTCTTCTTTTAAATAACGATATTTACTAACCAGAAGAGAAGAGGATTGCAAATTATCAGCTTCTTTCGTATTGGTATAGAATGGTTGATCGAGATTTAGATTTACTCTTGTAATAACATCGATTTCTTCTAATTCTGGATGTTGATTTTGATATTTTAAATACCGTTCTTTATTTTCCGCCTTATAAAACGGGTAGGTATTTTTATCTTTTGCCATTGTACTTTGCATTTCATCTTTTTTCGGAAACAACAACATTAATAAAAAGAATAAAATAATTAAACTTCCTGCTAATACAACTTTTTTCAATTTTCTCACCCTAGTTTATCATATCGACGAAGCTCTTTAAATATCACAATTTTTTAAAAGTATACTCTTGATTTTTTAGAATATATTTTAGTGAGGTGTTTTATGAAAAAGTTGTTATTTATGATTGCAATTCTTTCTTTTGGTTTATTTTTTCCATCGCGAGTGGTTGCTGAAGATGCATTAATACCAGGAGCTAAAAGTGGTCTACTCATGGAAGTTTCAACGGGAGAAATTTTGTTTGAAAAAGCGATTGATGAGCAAGTTGCAGTTGCTTCGATGACAAAAATGATGAGTCAAATCTTGATTTTAGAAGCTGTTGAAGATGGAAAAATCAAATGGGATGATAAAGTTCAAGTTAGTAGTAATGCAGCTGGGTTTGGTGGAAGTCAAATTTGGTTACAGCCGAACGAAGTCATGAGTGTGGAGGATTTAATGAAAGGAGTTAGTATGGCTTCTGCCAATGATGCGACGGTTGCTCTTGCTGAAGAAATTGCTGGAAGTGAAGAAGAATTTGTAAAAATGATGAATCAAAAGGCAAAAGAGTTGGGACTTACACATACTAATTTTGTCAATTCTACGGGGCTCGATGTAGAAAATCACTACTCCAGTGCCCATGATTTAGCGACCATTGCTAGGCATTTACTTTTAGAACATCCTAAAATTTTAGATTTTTCTTCTGTTTATGAAGATTATTTAAGAGTAGATACTCCGAATAAATTTTGGTTGGTCAATACGAATAAACTTGTTCGTTTCTATGATGGAGCAGATGGGCTTAAAACAGGGCATACGGATGCAGCAGCATATTGTATGGCAGTTACAGCGAAACGAGAAAATATGCGATTACTGGCAGTTGTACTTGGAGAAGAAACAGCAGCAATTCGAAATAGTGAAACGACAAATTTACTGGATTACGGATTTAACAATTATAAAATCCAAACTTTGAAAAGTAAAGATGAAGTACTTGATGAAATTCCAATAAATAAAGCGGATAAATCGACCGTTTCGGTTACTCCTAAAAAGGATATTACGACTTTATTAAAGAAAAATCAAAATACGCAAAATTATACTTATAATATAAAGCTAAATTCTTTGAAACTTCCCATTAAGAAAGGAGATACAGTAGGAAAACTCTTGATTCAGCAAGATGGTAAGACGATTCGAGAAGAAGAAATTACGACAACAGAGGATGTTCATCGATTAGGATTTTTAAAACTTTGGGGAAATTTTATGAAAGATGTTATTACGGGGATTCATTAGAATCCTTTTCTATTTTCTCTTCTTTGATTTGATTCGCAATTACGACAAGTTGTTTATCTTTAGTATTGGGTTTACAGGTTGTAAGGGTTAAAGTTTTTTGGTTGGGATCCTTTTGAATATCAATATAACCATTTTTATCTTCTGTATAAATATTTACTACTTCATAAGTATATTTATTTTCTTTATAATAAAGATAAATTTCATCTTTTAAAGAGAGCTTATCTAAATTTTTAAAAAATGCTTTATATCCAGTACCAGAGTGTGCTGCAAAGATAATGTTTCCGTTTTCTATATCTGGAGTTGTAGTATTTATTAATTGAATATTTTTTTCTACGGTGTTATTTTCGTTTGCAAAATCAAAATATCCTCTTTTAAAATGAATTTTTGGAATTTCGAGAACTCCTAGGTATTCTTCTTCTTGAATATCTTCTTGAAATTCTACTGTTTCTTCTTGATTTTTTTGTGCAATTTCTGTTCTTTCTTCAAAAAAGCTTTCCACTTTTTCTTGATCTTTTTTATTTTCTGTTACAGATTCAAAAAGAGTTGTGAACATAAGCGTATCTCCGATTGATAAAAGAACGAGTCCAAGACAAAATATTTTTTCTTTTTTTCTACTTTTTCTTAGCATAAATAATCATCCCAAGACCTGAAATTGTAATGAATAGAGTGGAAGCCATTTTGGTATAGGATAGTTTGGTATCTGTTCTAGGAATTTCGACGAGTTTTCTATTGGTTAGGACGATGGGAACTTCTTCCTGATTTTCTGATAAGCTAAAAGGAATTTTATCTTCTTTTTTCAAATATCCTTTTTTGGATTCTATTTCTTGAAGATAGAAATTTCCTAGGAATAAATCAGGTAAGATAATTTGACCATTTTCATTGGTTACTCCTTCATAGATTTTTGTTCCATCTTCCTTAAATATGGCTAATTTCGTATCACTTAAAGCTTCCTTCGTTTCTTCATCTACTTTGGAAATTATTAGTTTTCCTTTTTTCTGTTTGTTTTCCAACTCTATCTTTACTACAACTTCTTCAGTATATTGGTCTTTATATTCGATTGAAAATTCATAGGGCTCGTCCATTAATTGATGATTTTCTTCCGTTTCGATTTCTTTTAAATAATATTTTCCAAGAGGCAAATCTTCGATTTTGTATGAACCGTCTTTTGTTTTAAATTGCATTATTTTTTCATCTTTTTGATAGACTTTTGTCCCATCTCCTAAGAAAATATCTTCTTTTGCATAAAGTTCAAAAAGTACATTGTCTAATTTTTTCTTTTGATAAGAAAAACTTTCGTTTTCCAAAACGACTTCTTCTCCGTATTTCATAATTTCAACGCTTCCTTTTACAGGAGTATTTTTAAAATTAATTTCTAGAATCAGTCCATATTTTTCTGTCATTTCCAAAAGATTGGCATCTTTAATTTCAAAATCGATGGGCTCCTGATTCCACAAATAACCATCTATTTTTTGATCTACTTCTTCTAATTGATAAGAACCTTGTGGTAAAACTTCGGGAGTGATTAGTGTTCCTGTTTCATCGGTTTGATAAATGCAAATTTCCTCCGGAGTAGGGTAGGTTATATTTTGACATACATATTGATTGGTATCTTTGTTTTTTATTTTGAACTGAATGTTTGCTTTCGGAATGATTTGTCCTGTTTCACTATCGACCTTATTGACTTTTAATTTGGCATTGATTTCTCCATCTACGATGACATATTCATGGGCCTCTTCATTGGTAACCTCGATTTTAAAGTTTTGCATTTTTTCATATCCTGAAGTTGTAGTTAATTGGCGAACTTCCCATTTCCCATAGGGGAGCGTTACTTCCAATTTTCCTTGTTTATCGGTTTGTGCTGTTGTATATTGTTCGCCTTTTTCGTTATATATACCAAATTCTGCTCCTGCTTCTGGATCTAGAATTCCTGTTTTTGTACTTCCTAGAACTTTGGTAATTTTTAATTTCGCCTTAATAACATTTTCATATACTACAATTGTTGGGTTCGGATTTTCTTTTGTTACTTCAAAGTAGTATTTGTTGGTATCAATCAGATATCCCGTTGGTGCTTTCTCTTCTAAAATATAGTATCTTCCTAAAGAATCTAGTTCTATGTAGTTGGCGTTTCCGTCTTTATTGGTTGTAATCGTTGTAATTTTTTCTCCATTTTCTTTGTAGATACCATAAACTGCTCCTTCTAATGTAGCATTTGGAGATAGAGATTGATTGGTTTTTGTATCTTGATCTTTCTTTTCAACGAGAACACTTCCAGTTCGAACTTCTACATCTATATTTGCTGTTACATCATCATAAGCTCCTCTTACTAAAACATCTTGAATTGTTGGATTTGTGTAAACAATCATTGGATGAGACATATTTTTTTCTCTTTTTGTAAAAGTTAATGTATCCTTACCACTTTTTTTGGCACGAATTGTTAGGCTATTTCCATTTTTATCAACATCTACGATATCGGATGAAGAGATATCATAAAGATTTAAAACTCCCTCATTATCCTCCAAAGTAATTTCTTCTCCAAGGTTTAGAACAATGTTTTTTTCGTTAAACTCTGGAGTTTTTTGGTGGGATGCAACAAGACTTTCTAATTCTTTTATTTCTTCTGTATACTTTGTAATCCTTTTTCCATTTAACGTATCTGTAAAATAGATGTCATAGCCATTTGGAACTGTATTCCAGATTAAAAATTGAGTAACTGTATACCACTTGATGTCGGTATGAGTTCCGTAGCCATATCCATAGTAGGCAAGAGCAGAAACTCTTTTCCATTGTTCTTCCGTCATTCCTGTTGCTTCTTTTTGATTGATATCTGTTCCCGTCATTACTGTAGTACTATTGATTGCTACTCCCGCTTCGATACAATAGACAAATTGGTTGTCGCTTTTTCTCACCATCAACGTCATCTGTTGAAATTTTTTTATTCCCCCTTTTTCTTTTCTGATGTAGGCTTCGATCCACTGAGCTTTATCGTTGAAAGAATCATGATATTCCTGAGCCAAAACTCCCATTGTGGAACAAACTATCACCACCATCATCCATAATAATTTTTTGAAAATATTTTTCATATTTTTCACCTCCTACTATTTTATTATTCGTAAAATTTTCTCGAATGTCTTAAAAAAATTTAAAATTTTACGTTATTTGACATTTTTTGAAATCTTTGTATTTTATTATAATTTTGGTGAAAACTATGAAGGTAAAACTATTTGATGAAGGACACGAAAAAGACTTAGAACTTGCAATAAATGAATTTTTGTGTGATAATGATATCGATGTAGTAGATATTAAATATCAAGTTGCAATTTGTGTGCAAGGAGAAGAACAAATCTACTGTTTTTCAGCAATGGTCATTTATTACAAAAAGAAAGCAAGTTAATAAGAAAAAGTGGAAGTGGTTTCAGATGAAGAAGAAAAAGCTAAAGAAGAATGGATTTATGCAAGGAGCATTTATTGCAACCTTTGGAATTGTCATTAGTAAGATTCTTGGAATGCTTTATGTTGTTCCTTTTTATTCTTTGATTGGGGATAAAGGAGGAGCTTTATATGGTTATGCTTATAATGTATACTCCATCTTTTTAGGAATTTCTTCTGCTGGAATTCCTCTTGCGATTAGTAAAATTATCAGTGAATATAATACTTTAGGCTATTACGATGCCAAAGAACGTGCTTTTCAACTGGGGAAAAAAGTATTAAATTTAGTAGGGGTCATCTGTTTTATTCTGTTGATGATTTTTGCTCGAGTTTTTGCCATCATCATTATTAAAGATGTAAAGGGTGGAAATACGATTGAAGAAGTGACGTTTGTTATTCGAATGATTTCTACTGCCATTTTAGTGGTACCTGTTTTAAGTATTTATCGAGGATACTTACAGGGACATAAATTTATTGCACCAACTTCTGTTTCACAAATTTTAGAGCAAATTGTTCGAGTTACCATCATTATTGCCGGAAGCTTTTTAAGTTTAAAAGTTTTTCATTTATCTTTAGATACTGCTGTTGGTATCGCTGTCTTTTCCGCAACCGTTGGAGCGTTTGTATCGTACGTCTACCTTTTGTATGTTGCAAAGAGCAATAAAAGTGAGCTTGAGAAAAAAGTATTAAAAGTCGAAGAACCGAAGATTACGAACAAAGAAATTCTTCAAAAAATTATTTATTATGCTTTTCCATTTATTATGATCGACGTTTTCAAATCTCTTTATAATTCCGTTGATGTCGTTATGCTCGTATCCGTTCTTGTAAAAGGAATAGGGTATAGTGCAACCGATGCCGAAGCAATTATGAGTGTAATTTCAGCGTGGGGGCTTAAAATTAATATGATTGTTATATCGATTGCAACAGGAATTACCATTAGTTTAATTCCTAATATTACAAGTAGTTTTGTAAAAGAAGATATGAAAGAAGTTCATCATAAAGTAAATCAAGCTTTGCAGATGCTTTTATATTTAGTGGTACCGATGACAGTCGGGCTTAGTATTTTGGCTCGCCCAGTATGGACATGCTTTTACGGACCTAGTAAGTATGGACCAAGTGTTTATAGTTTATATGTTTTCGTAGCACTTGCTACAACACTTTTTACGATTACGATTACAATTGTTCAATTAATGAAAGAATATAAACAAGTTTTTAAATCTTTGCTGGCCGGTTTTTTAACGAATGTCATTTTAAATATTCCCCTTTTATATGGATTCCATAAGATGGGTCTTCCAGCTTACTTTGGTTCCACTACTTCGACGATTTTAGGATATTTGGTTTGTGCCTTTATGTGTCTTTCTTTCTTAAAAAGAAAATATCAGATTCATTATGAAGAAACGTTTAAAAAATTTATTTCAATTGTCAGTGCCGTTCTTGTTATGGCAATAGTGCTTCTTGTTTTACGATATTTCATGCCATTTACATCGGATAGTAGATTGATAAGTATCATTACCGTTTTCTGTTACAGTGTAATAGGTGCTGTTATTTATCTTACGATTACAACTAGAAATGGTTTAATGCAGGATATTTATGGTGGAAATGTTTTTCAAATTATTTGGAAGAAATTAAGGAGAGTGTAAAATGGAATTTGTAACTTTAGAGGAAGAGGAATATCGAAAATTTTATGATTCTTTTGAGAATGCTTCTTTTATGCAATCCATAGAACTTGGAAATTTGAAAAAAGAATATGGAAATATTGTTCATTTAGTTGGAATTAAAGAAAAGAAAAAAATTCTTGCAGCAAGTCTTTTATTAGAAACAAAATCTCTTTTTGGAAAAAGTCAATTTTATGCACCGAGAGGTCTTATGGTGGATTATCACGATCAAAAACTTTTAAAATTTTTTACAGAAGAGTTAAAAAAGTATATTCGAAAAAAGAAAGGATTTGTTTTAACGATTGATCCAAATGTGATTTACAGAGTTCGTTCGAGTGATGGAGAAATTGAGGGAGATGGAGATGATGAAGTTCTTTCCAATTTAAAAGAATTGGGATATAAACATCATGGATTTACAATTTATTTGGATAGTCGGCAGGCCAGGTGGTGTTATCGTTTAACCCTTGATGAAGATTATGAAGCAAAGAAAGCAAAATTTTCCAAAAGTACCCGGAAAAATATTGATGCAACGTATAAGAAAGGTTTACAGGTTCGGGTTGGAACGATTGATGATTTATCTGTTATGACAGAAATTTTTGATATTACGGCCAAAAGAAAAGACTTTTTTTCAAGAAGTCTAGATTATTATAAAAAAATGTATCAGCATATGCATGATTTAATGACTATTTATATTGCTTATTTAAATCCAGATGTTTACTTAGAACATACGAAATCTCTTTTTGAAGAAGAAAAGAAGAAAAATCAAGAGATTGTTTTGAAAATGGAAAATGATCAAGTTGGAAATAAATTAAAAAATCAAAAAGAAACTTCGGATAAATTGTTAGAAAAATATAAGATAGAACTAGAAAAGGCTGAGAAATTTAAGAAGGAAAATCCGAATGGAAAAGATATTGGTTGTTTATTATCTTTACGTTCTGGATGTGAATATTTAACTTTATCGAGTGGAGTCTTAATGGACTATAAAAGTTTTACTCCAAAATATCAAATGTACGAAGCCCATATTCGAGATGCTTATAAAGAGGGATTTAAATATTGCAATTTTTATGGAATTACAGGAGATTTTGATCCTAAAAATAAATATTATGGCATTTATGAATTTAAAAAGGGATTTGGAGGAAATGTCATCGAATATATTGGAGAATTTGATTTAGAAATTACAAACTTTTATAAATTCTACCTGTTCTTGCGAAAAATCAAACACTTAATAAAAAAATAGTTGGCTCATTTGGCGAACTATTTTTGTTTTGAATTAACTTTTTCTGAGTTTGTTTTTTACTTCTTTCAACAGTTTATAACTTTTAAATGCAATTTTATAAAGAAGGAAGAAAGGTTTGTTGACGATGAGGTCAAATTCTCCGATGAGTTCTACTACTTGTCCACCAAAATCTCTTTTGAAAGAGTAAAGTCCAAAAAGAGGGTTCTTTTCGTCAAATACACCCGTTATTCCGTAAAAATTATAACGGTCATATTGTTTTTCAATAGCATATTTCATTCCTTCCCAGTGAACGGTATAAGCAGATTGAAATTCCATAAAATCTTTATAAGAACCACCAACCAAAGATACGACTTCATTGCCATAAATCAAGAATAAGATACCTCCTAACGTTAAAACTTTTCCATGTTCTTTTTGAAGCATTGCTATATGTTCTTGATTTTTTCGAATTCTTTCGATTTCTCTATCGCACTCTTCCTGCTTTTGATGATATTTCTTCTCGCTCATTTTTTCTGGTGCCTGCATATATTTTTTTTCTCTATCCGCTTTATCCTTCTCCTGTTTTTTAATTTCCTCTTCATATTCTTGGAGGAGTTCTTCGGTATTCAGTTCTGCAATCATAATTTTTAATATTCCAACATCATGTAAGTATTTATACATATTTTGATAATAAGAAAGAGGGCGATCGATGAAATCTCTACGGTCTCCTGTATGTTGCATAATATTTTTAAACGTTTCTAATTCTTCTTTTTTTATTTCTCTTACCTTTATTTTATTTCGTTCATTCTTTCTTAAAATTTGTCTTGTTTTTGGGTCCATCTCTTTCATAATATCATCGATTGTTCTACCCTTTGTCTTTGTTGTAAAAATCCATCTCGGTTGTAGAGTTTCCTGCATCAAATTAAAACCAAAATGACGGTACCCTAACTTGATTAAATTTTCATATGCTTCTTTATTATTTTCTCCACCCTCAACAATATTTCCCATTAAATCTCTTTCTTGATAAGATAGGTAAGGGTCTAATTTTATAAAGATTCCATTTTTCTTCTTTGCATATTTTTTAATTTCATCCGTAAAAAACTTTAAAACTTCCCAATTCTTATAATCGATTAAGAATCCTCGAGGAGCATAGAACATGCTTTTCTTAATCGGAGTTGTTTTTTCT
This sequence comes from uncultured Bacilli bacterium, assembly GCA_947623645.1. GTDB lineage: Bacteria > Bacillota_I > Bacilli_A > RF39 > UBA660 > MGBC162581. The sequence goes on along the minus strand of CANQHK010000006.1, from coordinate 6,929 downwards.
AATAGGAGGGTTGCAGCAATTACTTGTTTATTTTCTTTGACTCCGACCAAGTGCATTTTCCAGCCATTTTCCATTTTTAATTTTCCCCAATAAATCGTCTGATAAAAAGATGCTTGAGGGTGCTTTTTAGCAAATTCTTCAAATTCTCTTTCTGCTAATTCTCGAAATTTCATTGTTCCTTCCTCCTGTTCTTTTTCTTGGCTAAATTTTTGATTAAATTTCTATAAATTGGAACAAGACGAGTAAATAGAAAATAGAAAAAAGGATTTATAATCAAATCAAATTCTCCAATGAATTCTACATAATATCCTCCAAACTTCTTTTTAAATTCATGAAGTCCAAGAAGAGGATTTTCCTTTCTTAAATCTCCAATTGTTCCAAATTGATCATAGATTTGTACTTTATCATGATAGTATTTGATATGTTCATAATACGTTTTATAATTTGCGTAAGTATCCGTTAATACATTGTGGTTACCGGCATATAAAACCCAAACCATATCTCCATATTCAATAATAAAGTGCCCATTTAAAATAATTGTATTTCCATATTCTTTTTTAACCTCTTCAAACTCTTCAATATCTTTCTTTAGCTTGTCCCGTCTTTTTTCCAATTCCTTTTTTTTCGAATTTTGGGATTTGCTTCTGTTTTCTTGAGCTTCTAAAGTTTGAAGTTCGTCTTCAATAGGAGTTAATTCATCTTCTTTTTTTTCTAGCATTTTCTCAATATTTACTTTTCCAATAAACAGATTACATTTTTCTTCTTTATGAAAGATATCATATAAAGTTTCATAATAGCGAAGCTCGTGCGTTACAAAATCTTTTCTATTTTCTGTTAAACGCATCAATTTGTAAAACTCTTTTAAATCTTCTTTAGTTCCAAGTTCTACCTCCACTTCTAAATCTTCTGCTTTTTTGATTCTTTGCTTGGTTGTTTTAGAAAAGTGCTCGTAGATTTCTTCTAAAGGAAGAGTCATGTCGATACGAAACGAATAACGGGGTTGGGTAGTTTCAAAATTTTTGGTAAATCCGAGATGTTTAAATCCTAACTTTTTTAATATCTCCATCATTTTTTCTTTTTCTACTTGAGGAGCTTGTTCTTCTTCTAAATAGTTTGTCCGATGAATAACTAAATCAGGGTCAATTTTTACAAAGATGGCTTTTCTTCTTTTAGCAAATTCCTTGACTTCTTTTGTAAAACGCGTCAAAAGTTCTTCGTTTTTAAAATCGATAACAAATCCTCGAGGGGCATATAAGTAACTCTTTTTTAAAGGCAATTTTTTTTCTAAAAGAAGAGTTGCTGCAATAATTTTATTATTTTCTTTTAATCCAACGTAGTGAGGAGTTAAATTTTTTTCAAGGGATGCAAAATACCCCCAATCATAACTTTGTAAAAAATGCCTTTTTTCATGGTGTTCTACAAATTGATCGTATTCTTGTTTTTCTATGTTTTCTATCCATTCCATCTTTATCCATTTCCTCCTACTACTATTATACCCATAAATCTTCGAAATGAAAAGAAAAAATCACCTTTATTTGGTGATTACATCATATTATAGCTATCTTTTTGATACGTGTTGTTTTCAACTCTCCAAGGCATATTTTGTTCGATCCGGTTGACGCGATTGTTTAATCTTTGGACTTCTCGCTCTAATCTTGTTACACGATTTTCTAAATTTCGAATCGATTGTTGTTGATTCCAATTATTCGGATTCCATGCTGGATTTATAACAGGTGGCAAATTAGGATTAAAATTTTGATTTCCAAATTCTCCTTGATTATTCACGCTTATTCCTCCTTTATTTATTCTATTATATGTGTTATAATACCATTTGGTGATTTTCTTTGAGACTTAGAAATGTAAAAAATAAAGAACAAATTCTTGCAAATTCTCCAATTTTAGTGGAGAATTTTATGGATTATAAAGGAAATTGGTGGAAAGTTTTTGGAAACCATCAGAAACTTCATATCGAACTCGGTATGGGAAAAGGGAAGTTTATAATAGAGATGGCGGAGAGGCATCCAGAAATTAATTTTATTGGAATTGAAAAATATGATAGTGTTTTAGCAAGAGCCATTGAAAAAATAGAATTCTTACCCAATCTTCGTTTTATTCGAATGAATGCAAATCTTATCGATCAGGTTTTTGATCATGAAATTTCCAAAATTTATTTAAATTTTTCCGATCCGTGGCCCAAGAAAAGACATGCAGAAAGGCGTCTTACGAGTCCTACTTTTTTAGAAAAATATTCGACGATTTTTAAAGACTCTTGGAATATTGAGCAAAAGACAGATAATGCCGACTTTTTTGAGTATTCTCTTTTATCTTTTCTAAATGCAGGATGGCATCTTGAAGATTTTTCGGTTCATTTATATCGAAGAGAAGATCTTTCTTGGAATGTATCAACGGAATATGAAGATCGTTTCTGTGAAAAAGGTCTTCCTATCTATTATGCGCATTTTAAAAAAATAAATAAATAGAAATACAGAAATAGCTTTTTCTTTATAGAAAGTCATGGTATAATAAAGGCAACAAAGAAAATAGGATGAACTTAATAAAAAAATTAGAAATTCATAAATTTTTATATTCCTATCAATAATATTAATATAATGGTAAATAAAGGAGAAAAAAATGAAAAGTAAAAGTAAAATAATCTTCGTCTTTATTACAGCAATTGTAGTAGGAGTTATTAGTACAACAGGTTTCATGAGTTTGCGTCAAAAATCGCAAGAACCAATTAAAAAAGAAACCATCGAAGCAGAAAAGAAAGAAAACGGTAATTTTGAAAAAATAGCTTACTTAGATGATGAGCAAAAAATTTCTGTTCAAATACCAGAATCTTGGGATTATGAAAAAGTTTCTTCTGATAAGGAGGATATAATCTATGAAATTCATCTTTATCCAGAAACAAAAAATAAAGAAAAATATATATCTTTAAGTAAAAATAAAAAAGCTGTTGGAGTTTGTGGTACAGGACTTACTACAGAAAATATAAAATTAAAGAATCAAAAAGAAGCAACAGTAGGATATTATCATGGAGAAAATTCTCCATGGGAGTTTATTCAGATTGATAACGAAGAACATTTATTTTCGTACAATATAGGTTTAAGCAATGAAGAAGCAGAAGAAGGAATCGAAATTATAAAAACAATTCAATACGAATAATTTCTTTTATTCCATAATCTTTTGTATAAAATGATGCAACAATTGTTGAGTTCTATGAGAAAAATGTCCAATAAAAGGGAGAAGTCATGAGGCTTCTTTTATTCACCATTGAATTCCATAAAAGTTTTTTGTTTATAGTTTGGAAAAGACCATTTTTAAAAATCAAAATAAGGTCTTCCTATTTTTAGAAAAGTTTGTTATAATGTTATAAGAGTAGGTGAAATATGAAAAAAATATTATGTTTACTCACTTTACTTGTACTTCTTACGGGGTGTAGCATTGAAAAAATGGAATATACCTCTTATATAGATACAGTATATCAAGTTTTAGGGTACAATACGAAACTTCATAATGTATCTTTAGATGGATACTATTACTACTTACCCAAGGGTGCAGCTTTAAAAGAAAAAAAAGAGACAAATTCAATCATTCGATATAATGGAATGAATTTCTATTTATATGTAGATGTCATTTCCTATTATCACAAACAAGAAAATGCCTTTGAAGTGAGCAAGGATAGTTACTATTCTAAAAAAATAGATTATCATGGAAATTTTGGATATCTAGAAGTAACCAAAGTGAAAGAATTATACTTTGTAGAATTTATGTATCATTATGCAAAGATCGAAGCCTTTGTTGAAGAAGAAAATATGAATGATGCAATTTATCAGATGGCTCTTATTTTATCAAGTGTTCATTATCATGATGCAATTCTAGAAAGTTTAATTGGAGAAAATGCATTAAACTACTCCGAAGAAAAGTTTGATATTTTAACACCAAAAGAGGATGCAACCCCAGGAGATTACTTGGACTTTGATTATAATCAGTTGTATGAGGATTATGAGGGAGATATTAAAGATGAAGACTCAATCGAGATTATAGAGGGCGAGGAGAGATAACATGGGAATTTTTGAAAAATTAAAAAATACTTTTTTTGAAGAAGAATATGTCGAAGTAGAAGAAAAACCAAAAAAGAAAAAAGAACCAGAAAAACCAAAAGAAAATCTTTTTAAAAAGGTAGAAAATAAAAGACCAACTGTAGAAAGAATCAAACCTACAAAAAAAGAAGAAATAGAAGATGAAGATACAGTCGATTTGGATTGGGAAATTCCTCCTAAAGAGGAAGTAAAAAAAGAAAAAATCCACGTAGAAGAAATCGATCCTGTAATAGAAAAGGATGTAGATAAACCAAGCTTTGGATATTTTGATGATGTGGACTTTTTGGATTTTACAAATGAACCTTATAAAGAGGAAAAACATCCTCCAAAAGAAGAAAAGGTAGAGCATCATGAAGAAGTAGAAGTTAAAGAAGAAACAAAAACCTCATCAAAAATCTATGATAATCCTAGTTATAAGTCCAGTGATAGCGCTTATTCGAATGCCTATTCGAAAGAATCGAAAACCGGATTTAAACCAACTCCAATTATTTCTCCAATCTATGGAATCTTAGATAAAAATTATACCAAAGATGAAGTTATCGATAAAAAAGAAAATAAACCAAGTAGTTATGTTTCTAGAAAGCATGTCGATTTGGATTCCGTAAGAGAAAAAGCTTTTGGATCTTTAGCAGGAGATTTTGGACTTACTTCAACACAAGAAAGTATTCAAGATGAGGAAAACCAAGAAGAAAAAGATTTGGAAATCGAGGACAACCTTCTTTATGATATGACCGAAGAAGAAACGGTACCATCTGTTGATAAAGTAACTTTACAAGATGCCGAGGAATATTTTCAGGATTTAGGTTTAGAATATAATATAGACTACAAAGATGCAAAATTAGAACGTGCAACAGGACGTCGAGTTTCTAGACCACCAAAAGATATTGAAATGGAAGAAGTCGTAGAAGAAAAACCAAAAGAAGAAAGCAAAGAAGAGGAAGAAAACGTAGAAAATTCTTCTTTGGAAGATAATTTATTTGATTTAATCGATTCAATGTATGAAGAAAAGGAGGGATAGAAAATGGATGCATTGATGTTTGTATTATCTGTTACACTGTCTGTACTTGGAATTATTCTTTTAATTATTTTGATTATCTTAGGAATTAAGTTAATCGATACAATTAATAGAGCCAACGTAGTCTTAGATGATATTGAAAGAAAATCCAATTCCCTAAATGGAATGTTTCATATCATCGATACAGTGACCGACACACTTTCTTATTTAAGTGATAGTTTGGTAGATGGTATTGTTACAGGAGTATCCAAAATATTTTCAAAGAAAAAGAAAACTAAAAGAAAAAAGGAGATGGAAGAAGATGAGTGAAAAAAAGAAATCTAGTGGAATTGGAAAATTCGCACTAGGAGCATTAGTAGGTGCAGGACTAGGAGTTTTGTTTGCCCCTGAAAAAGGAGAAGTAACAAGAAAACAACTAAAAGTAAAATTGGATGATTTAACCAAAAAAGCAAAAGAAATCGATTTTGATGAAATTCGCATTCAACTAGAAGATAAAATCGAAGAAATTCGGGTAGAACTTGAAGATTTAGACAAAGAAAAAGTTCTAAAAATTGCTAAGAAAAAAGGGCAAGATATTTTAGATAAATGCCAAGAATTAGTAGATTTAGCAGTAGAAAAAGGAACTCCAGTTTTAGAGAATGCTGCTAATGAAGTAAGAGAAAAATCAATTGACGTTGTCAGTGAAGTTTTGAACAAACTAGAAGAAGCTGACAAAAAAGCAAAAAAATCTCAAAAATCAAAAAAGAAAGAAGATTAATTTGCTTGTCAAAAAAGAAAAGTTTTGTTAAAATAAAACTGTTATTTAACGAAGACGGAACGAATAGTACGATAAGAAAGTTTAAAAAGAGAGTTTATGGTTGGTGAAAATAAATGAATTTCTTATGGGAAAATACACGTTCTAGAGTTAAATCGGAAAAATCCGTTATCAAGAAGAGTTAGAAATTCTAAGAAGCAGGGTGGTACCACGATAGAGTCGTCCCTGTATATTAGAATTTTTTTAATTGTGAGGTGAAAGAATGACATTATTTGAAGAATTAAAATGGAGAGGGTTAATCAAAGATATTTCTTCTCCCGATTTAGAAGAAAAGTTAAATCAAGGTGGACTTACTTTCTATATTGGGACAGATCCAACAGCAGATAGTTTACATCTTGGACATTTATCAAGCTTCTTAATTTCCAAAAGATTAAAAGATGGAGGGCACAATCCTATCCTTTTAATAGGTGGTGCGACGGGCAGAATTGGAGACCCTAGACCAACTGCTGAAAGAGAAATGAAAAGTTATGAAGAGATTGACCATAATATAGAAAAATTAACAGAACAAGTAAAAAGAATTTTTGGATTTGAAGTTGTCAATAATTATGATTGGTCAAAAGATATTAATTTTATTGATTTCTTAAGAGATTATGGGAAATTTTTTAATGTTAATTATATGCTTGATAAAGATATTATTCGAAGAAGATTGGAAACAGGAATTACATATACAGAGTTTTCCTATATGATTATGCAAGCTCTTGATTTTTTATGGTTATATGAAAATAAAAACTGTAGAATGCAGGTAGCAGGTTCCGATCAATGGGGAAATATTACAGCAGGAATTGATTTAATCAGAAAGAAGACCGGAGAAGAAGTTTACGGATTTACGATGCCTCTTGTTACAACCAAAGATGGAATAAAATTTGGGAAAAGTGAAGGAAATGCTTTATGGCTCGATAAAGAAAAAACGAGTCCTTATGAAATGTATCAATATTTGATTAATGTTGAGGATGAAAAAGTCATTGATTACTTAAAAATATTTACTTTCCACTCTAAA
>CANQHK010000005.1 GCA_947623645.1 uncultured Bacilli bacterium | reverse complement strand
GGATGTTGGTGGAATTGATGAAATTCGAAGTATCCTCGATAAGAAAGACAAAGATGGAAATTATTATTTAGAAACGGGATCAATCGAAAGAAAAGAAACATATAATTATGCATTTCAGATGTGGTTAGATTATAAAGCTGGAAATGATGTAATGGGAACAGAATATTCGATTCATTTTGAGATTGAAGCAGCAGAATCTTTAGAATATATCGATGCAAGTGGAGCCAATCCTCCAAAGTTAGCAAGTGGAATGATACCCGTTTACTATGATGACAACTCTAAAACTTGGAAGAAAGCAGATATTACAAAAGAATGGTATAATTATGAAAAACAAGAGTGGGCGAATGCTGTTACGATTCGTCAAGATAAAGTATTCGATAATTCTGGAAAAGGGAATCATAAAGCCATTTCTGGAGATGCAAAAATTGAAAATGGAGAGCTTACTTTAAAAGGGAATACACAATATATTGATTTGGGATATGCTAATGAGAATTTGGGAAAGGCTTTTTCTTTCACAATTAAATTTAAATTAAATGATTTGCCAACAAGATCGTGTGGGGAAAATTATCCAACTAGAAAGTGCGAATCTGTAATTGTGAATATTACACAAGAAGGATTTTATCTTCAATATGTTCATGATTCTGTTGATAATTCTTTAGTTTTACAACTCAATCAAAGACATAATGGTAGTACAGTTTTTAGTGCTATCAAAGCGGTTCAATTAAATACATGGTACACAGTTTCCTTTATTTTTAGTGGAAATAGTTCTTCAAAATATATCAATGATGAACTTATAAAACAGAGTGATTTTTCTGAATCCTTTGATTTTCAATCAACAAATTCTTTGATATTAGGAGAAAAAGCAGCAGGAAATACAACAAGTATTACATATGATTTTGTTCAAATTTATAAAAGAACATTAACCGAAAATGATGTAAAAGAAATCTATGAAACAGGAGATTTGAAAAATAAGAATGAAATTGTTCTTGATTATGATTTTAACCAAGGAAACGATATAAAAAATGATACTCCTATTGATATGGATATGATTAATACGATGTTTGTATGGATTCCAAGATATAGTTACAGTATAAAATCAGAAGATGGTACTAATTATTATGGTAAACAAGAAGAGGGAAGAACAGAAGCAGTATCACAAGCCCTACCAGGAGAAATCGATATTAAATTTATTGATAAGAATACAACAGAAGATGGGAATGCTCAATATAGTAGTTCTGTTCCTATTGATGAAACTTGGAGAACCCCAGATGGATTTACGTTTGATGGGATACAATTATCTGGAATTTGGGTAGGAAAGTTTGAATTAAGTCATAAAACATACTCATTCAATTCATCATATAGTTCTCAAAATTTATTAAATTGTATAAAAACAAAAGAAGATTGTGAAAGTGCAGATGGACTTGAAATATTACCAAATAAAACATCATTAAGATATAATAATGTAGCAAATTTCTTTTATGCGATAAAGAGTATGCAGCGAGTTGGAAATCCATATGGATTTGAAACAGATCAAACTAAAATGGATATTCATATGATGAAAAATAGTGAATGGGGAACAGTCGCTTATCTTACCCAAAGTAAGTATGGGAAATATGGAAATAGTAAATATGAAGAATCTGAAAAAGAAATAAGAATAAACAATTGTAGTAATCATATAACTGGAATTGGAGCAAGTAGTCAAGATGCTAATGCTGATGAAAATGTATGTAATAGTGATGAAAATAAATATGATAGTATCAATGGTCAAGCATCATCTACTACTGGAAATATCACAGGAATTTATGATATGAATGGAAACTCTAGTGAGTTTACTATGGGAAATATTAATTTAAAAGTAGATAATAGTGGGTTCTTATCTTCTTTAGAAACGATTGATACAAAATATTATGATTCATATATCGACACAATTTTGTCTGAAAATTGTAATGGGAAACAATGCTATGGGCATGCAATTTTGGAAGTAAAAAATTGGTATTCAGACGACTTTAACCCAGATTCATCCAATGTCTCATTCATCCTTCGAGGAGGACTATTTGGAGCTCGAATGGCAGCAGGAATTTTTTTCCTCGATGATACGGCTGGTGCTGCTTCAAAGGATTATTCGTCTAGAGGAATGATTATTGTTTTTTAAAATAGATATAAAAGCAAAAAAACAAGTATTCAAAATTTTTCATTAAAAACTATTTTTCCTATATTTCATATAGGTTTCGTTAGAAATTATTTCACATCAGAAATTCTAGAACCAAAAAGGGAATGTAAAATTCTCTTTTTTTGTTTGGAAAACCAATATATTATGATATAATTTTCTTAGATAGGACGGTGTTTTTATGAAAATTATAACTAAAGAAGAAGCGGCAAAATTAATAAAAGACGGGGATATGGTAGCAATATCTGGAAGTGGAGGAAGTGGATCCGCAGAAGCGATTCTAAAAGGAATGATGGATTCTTTTTTAGAAACAGGACATCCTTGTAATTTAGGAGTTACTTGTGGAATTAGTCCTGGAAATTTAACCGAAGATGATGTAGGAATGAATATGCTTGCTAAACCTGGAATGGTTGGAAAAGCAATCTGTGCCCATCTAGGAATGGGAAAAGTTTTTGGAAATGCCATTGGAAATAATCAGTTTCCATCCTTTGCCGTACCTCTTGGAGTCATCAATCACTTATATCGAGCAATTGCTGGAGGAGAAGTTGGAATTGTAACCCATATTGGTTTAAATACCTTTGCTGACCCTGAATTTGGAGGATGTCGCGCCAACGAAAAAGCCAAAGAATTAGAAGATATTGTAGAAAAAATCACAATCGATGGAAAAGAACAACTTTTTTATAAATCTTTTCCGATTCAAGTAGCTGTTATTAAAGCAACCTATGCCGATGAAGAGGGGAATCTTTCCTTAGAACATGAAGGAGTCATCGGAGAACAATACAATATGGCCATTGCCGCTCATAACTCAGGAGGAATTGTCATTGCGCAAGTTGAAAAAATTGTTCCCAAAAATTCCATTCGAGCAAGAGAAGTGCTAATCCATTCCTCTTATGTAGACTACGTTGTAGTAGCAGAACCCGATACGAGTTTAGGAGATTACAATATCCCAATTTATCGTCCTGAAGTAACTGGAGATAAAAGAATCGAACTATCCGATATAAAAATTCGAAAACTGGATGAAAGAAAAATCTGTGGAAGACGTGCTGCCATGGAATTAAAATCCAAAGACGTCATTAATTTGGGTGTTGGAATGCCCGATTCCGTTGCAAACGTTGCAGCAGAAGAAGGATTTGCCGATGAAATTTACCTATCCGTAGAATCCGGTCCAACTGGAGGAGTTCCTGTCGGAGGAATTGCCTTTGGAGCAAGTATTAATCCTGATTCCGTCATTGCAACAGCATCGCAATTTGATGCCTATAATGGAGGAAGTCTAAACATGGCTGTATTGGGACTTGCCGAAGTCGATAAAGAAGGAAACGTCAATGTATCCAAATTTGGAACCCGTGTAACAGGACCCGGTGGGTTCATTAATATTACACAATCGACTAAAAAAGTCGTCTTCATCGGAACCTTTACAGCAGGGGACTTAGAAGTAAAAATTGAAGATGGAAAATTAGAAATTGAAAAAGACGGTGAAAAGCAAAAATTTGTCGATCAAGTAGAACAGATCACATTCTCCGCTAAAGAAGCGATTCGAAACAATCAAGAAATTTTATATGTTACAGAACGAGCTGTCTTTCATTTAATCAAAGAGGGAGTAGAACTAATAGAAATTGCTCCCGGAGTAGACCTCGAAAAAGATATTCTCGAAAAGATGGCCTTTTCTCCGATTATTTCTAAAGATTTAAAGGAAATGGATGAAAGAATTTTTAAAGAAGAAAAAATGGGATTAAAAATTTAACGAAATAAAAAAATATGTGCTATAATAAATAAATAAATAAGATTTTTTAGGAGGTTTTTGATGAAAAAAGAATTTTATGCAAGGTTAAAAAAAGACTTAAATCAAGCAATTACAGAAAATAATATTTATGAAATGGAAAAGATAAAAGAATACTTTGAAAATCCAAAGTTACAAACAGATGAGTATTATACGCAAGAAAAATTTACAGGATATGCAAGCATTGATCGACCACAAATAAAATACTATAAAAAGGGAACCTTAGATGCTGCTCTTCCAAAAATGAAAATGTACGATTATCTTTATTTAAGAAATAAAAAGAGACTCAATTTTACAGCTCTAAATTATTATGGTAGAAAAATCAGCTATTGCGAAATGTTTTATCAAATTGAAGAAGTGGCAAAATCCTTTTTAGAAATGGGAATTCGCGAAAAAGACCATGTCGTAATTGCTATGCCAACAACTCCAGAATCTGTTTATATGTTGTTTGCCTTAAATAGAATTGGAGCAGTTGCTGTAGAATTAGACCCAAGAACAACCACCAAAGATATTGAATTAACGATGCGAGAATCTCATACGAAATTTTATATTACCATGGAAGATTGTTCTCCAATGATTGATGAAATTTTAACCAATCAAAAAGATTTATCCGAACAAATTGAAAATGTAATGTTTATCTCTCCAACCAATTCCTTACCTTTTGGAATGAATCTATTATCCAATTTTAAAGATGCTGTAGAAAGGAAAAAAGGAGAAAAACCGATTGTTCCTATAAAAGATAAATATTTAAATTGGCATGAGTTTATTCGAAAAGGAAGAACCTATACAGGAAAAATAGATTCTCCATATGAAGAAAATACAACCGTAGAAATTATTTATTCAAGTGGAACAACAGCAACTCCAAAACCAATTCGCTATACCAATGAAACATTTACTGCTATGGTTCGTCAAGTAGAATTAGGGGAAACTCACTATGATGAAAAAGACAAAAATCTAGATATTATTCCACTTTTCTTAGGTTTTGGATCCAATAATGGAGTATATACAATTTTAGCATTTGGACTCGAAGATATTCTAATTCCCGTTCCTGTTATTGATAAATTTCCAGATTTAATCGAAAAATACAAACCAAATCATATATTAGGAGCACCAATTCATATGAAAATCTTATTGAACTTCTTGCAAAATAATCCAAATCGATTAAAAGATTTATCGTACCTAAAATCTTTAGTTTCCGGAAGTGCTCATTTAGAAACCTCAAAGCAGTATGCCTTAGATGAAGAATTAGAAAAGCGTGGATGTCCAGTGAAAGTAGAGCCAGGTTATGGTCAAAACGAAGCAGGACCAGGACTTAGTTTATCCACAAGAACGTTCTTAAAAACCAAACATCCTGGTTGCTCTGGATACCCTTTAATATTTACAACAATTTCTATTTTTGATCCAGAGACAGATGAAGAATTACGGTATGGAGAAGATTTAGAGGGAGAAATTCGTTATCAAACACCATGTTCTATGAAAGGTTATGCCTTTAATCGAGAACAAGAAACAGCCAATTTCTATAAAAAAGGAAAAGATGGACAAGTTTGGTGCTGTTCTGGTGATTTAGGAAAAATTGATCGAGATGGAGGAATTTACGTCACAGGAAGAAAAACAAGACAAATTGGTCGCAATGGATTCAAATTTTCACCAACAGAAATTGAAGAGTTTCTAATTTCCAATGTAAAATCTTTAGAATCTTGTGCTTTAATTGCAATTCCAGATGACATTCAAGAAAGTATACCAATTTTATATTATTCTATAAAGAATGAATATTCTGAATATAAAGATGTCATAAGAGCAGAAATCATCGCTTTATGTAGCACTTTGAAGGAATATAAAATTCCTGAAGAATATATTGAAAAAGAACAGTTGCCAGTAACTCCAAATCTAAAAGTAGATTTTAAACGTCTGGAAAGAGAATCTACAGAAAGACATATAGAAGCAAGTAAAAAACTTGTCAAAACTTTATAAAAATGAGGCAAATTATAACATTTGCTTCTTTTTTATGGTATAATAAAAATTAGAGTAGGTGGTGTAGTATGGATATTGGATATATATTTTTAGGAATCAATTTTGTCTATGTAACGATTATAGCATTATTATTTGCCCTCAAAAAAAGAGTTAATAATATTGAAACAAAATTGTTTACAGGATTAATTATTTCCAATATTGTTGGATTGATTTTAGAATTTTTAAGTGGTTTTTTTATTAAAGGACTTCCCAAATTTCCAATTCTAACATTGGTCATAAATAAATTGCATATAGCAAATATTTGCTTTTGGATGACTTTCTTTATGTTCTATGTAGCAACCGTTTGTTTTGGATATGAAAACATTCGAAAAAAATTTAAAAAAAGCGATCCAAAAACGCTTACGATGGGTATTTTATTGTTGTTATCCGTATTTTCTTTCTTTCTTCCTCTTCATTACTATAATGATGGGCGTTATATTTATACCTATGGAATGGGACCAAATTTTTTAATTTTTCTATCAATCGTTTATTTAGTAGCAGATATTATCTTTATTCTAAAAAATAAAGAACGATTAAATAAGATGAAATTATTACCCTTAATCATCTTAATCGTTGGTTTTGTGGTTGTATTTATTATAAGAAATATTAATCCAGGTCTTATTTTAATGACAACGATCTTTTCCATTGTTACAGTCGTCATGTATAATACGATTGAAAATCCAGATATCAAAATGATTGCAGAATTAAACATTGCCAAAGAGCAAGCTGAAAGAGCCAATCGTGCGAAATCCGACTTTTTATCCAGTATGTCTCATGAAATAAGAACACCTTTAAATGCAATTGTTGGATTAAGTGAAGATATTGCGGGTTATAAAGACCAAGTACCAGAAATTGTAAGGGAAGATGCCGATGATATTTTAAGTGCTTCTCAAACATTATTAGAAATTGTTGGAAATATTTTAGATATCAATAAAATTGAAAGTGACAAAATGGAAATCACAGAAAGTCCATATAATTTTGTGGAAGAAATTACAACACTCGCTCGAGTAACAGGAACGAGAATTGGAGAAAAGCCCATTGATTTTGCCCTCCATTTAGCAGAGGATATTCCTTATGAGTTAATTGGAGATAAAGTGCATGTCAAAGGAATCATCAACAATCTTTTAACCAATGCTATTAAATATACGGATCAAGGAAAAATTGATTTAACGGTAAAATGTATCAATAAAGAGCAAAATTGCCTTCTAATCATTAGTGTTCAAGATACAGGAAGAGGAATTAAAAAAGAAGATATCGATAAACTCTTTACGAAATTTGAACGACTTGAAATCGAAAAAAATTCAACAACCGAAGGAACTGGACTAGGACTTGCCATCACCAAACGACTTGTCGAAATGATGGGAGGAACCATCAATGTTCAAAGTAGATATCGGGAGGGTTCTATCTTTGTTGTACAGATTCCTCAAAAAATAGGGCATATTTCCAAGCCATTAACCAATACCCAAATTTTAAATACAACCGAAATCTTAAAACAATCCGAGACATATCAACCAAACAACTATGGAAACAAAAGAATTTTAATCGTCGATGACAATGATTTAAATTTAAAAGTTGCAAAAAGAGCTTTAGCAGATTTTGAATTCAACATCGATGAATGTAAAAATGGAGAAGAATGTATCCAAAAAGTACAAACAGAAAAATATGATTTGATTTTAATGGATATCATGATGCCCGTTATGAGTGGAGAAACAGCACTTGCTAAATTAAAAGAAAATCCATCTTTTGAAACTCCTGTCATTGCTCTAACAGCAGATGCTTTAGCAGGTTCTGAAGAAAAATATCTTCAAGAAGGATTTAAAGATTATATAGCAAAACCATTTAATAAAGAACAAATTCAAAAGAAACTCGATAAAATCTTTAAAGAACCAAAAACAACGGAACAAGAAGACATATGGAAAGATGTACCAGCGGTAGTAATAGTTGATGCAGAAAAACAAGAACAAACAGAAGATACGAAAGAACTTTAGTTTGCTCTTTTTAATGAAAAGATTAATCTCGAAACATGTCGGGTGCTACGGCATTGTAGTAAACTCTAAAAATCAAGTTTTATTGATTCGTAAGTCAAGAGGAGCTTATAAAGGAAAATTAGATTTACCAGGCGGAGGAATTGACTTTGGAGAAACGCCAGAAGAAACTCTAAAAAGAGAATTTCAAGAAGAAGTAGGAATAGCGATTGAAGAATTTAAAATTTATACCGCTATGACACATTATGAAGTTTGGAAAATCGAGGAAGAACTCGAAGAAGATTTAAGACATTATGCCATAATCTATCGAGTAAATATAACAAAAGATCAAGAAGAAAAGATTAAACAAGAAGAAGATGGAAGAGATTCGCTGGGAGCTAATTGGTATGATATAAACTCTTTAAAAATAGAAGAGTTATCTCCTCTTGCTCTTGTTATTAAAAAAGAAAATTAAAATCAAAATAAAAATTTTTCTTTACAAATGGGTTACGAATGTGTTACCATGGATATGGAGGGATAACATGGATAAAGTAGAAAGAAAGATAAGAAAAGAAAGTTTATTATTTGATTTGGAATACAATTTTGTAGTACAATTCATCAAACTTCGTAAAAAATTAAAACTCAGTCAAGAAGCATTAGCAGCAAAATCTGGAATATTACGAGTAAATGTTGCAAGAATTGAAACACAAATGGTATCTCCACAATTAAATACTCTCATTAAAATTCTAGCTCCAATTGGATATACTGTAAAAATTGTACCCATTAAAGAAGTAGAACCAAAAGAGTAAAAACAGAACTTTTAAAAACAACAAAGAAATACGAAAAAAATGAATAAAATCTCAAAAAAAATTGAGATTTTTTATGTGATAAATTGCTAAAAATCACAAAATCAGGGATTGGAATACCCATTTTAGAAAAAAAATCCATAAAATTGTGACCAAAGTCTTCAAAAAATATCGAAATATCTTGCTTTTTTTGAAGAAATGTGGTAAAATACAAGCATCATTTTAAAACAAGGGGAGAGAAGTTTATGAAGTACAAAAATTTAAAATATTTATTCGTGGTAGCATTTTTATTATTTTTGCTACCAATTCGTGTCTTCGCAGCCAGTGAAATTATTTTAACAGCAGATAAAACCGACTTAGAAATCGGGGATGAAGTAACAATCACTGCAGAAATGTCTGAAAAAGATACGAAACTTTATGCATTTATAGCAACCTTAAGCTATGATCATTCTGTATTTGAAGAAATCGAAACCAGTAATTTTGTACCAGAAAACGATACTTTAGATATCAGTTATCATAGCAATACAAATAAATTCGGTATTATTAATAAAACCGGATTAATTTCTAATGAACTATTTCGTGTTCATTTAAAAGTAAAAGAAGATGCAAATGTTGGAAAGACCAATGTTGGTTTAACAAATATTTCTTCATCTGATGGAAACGGAAAAACAACGTATGAAAAAGCAGTAGTGGAACTTTCTGTAGCAAGAGATGCAAAAGATGGAGAAGTTCTTCCAACCAATACGCCAAATGTTATTGAAGATCAAGAAGAAACGATAATTAAAACATTCCCAATCAGAGTGTTAAGTGTTGTTGTTACCATTGCCATTGTTTTAACAATTGCAGCAATCGTTGCTCTTCATTTCTTGAAGAAAGATAACAAAAAAGTAAGAAATATTCTAATCGGTATTTTAGTAGCACTTGTTTTAGCATTTGCTTATTTATCTATGGCGAAAGTTATACGAAGAGATGTTAATAAAGATGGTCAAACAGATTATGATGATGCCAAAGAAATTATGGAATATCTTTTGGATATTGAAGGAACAGAAAAACCAGCAGAATCCAACAAAAATAACACTCAAAGTAACTCCGGAAGTAACCAAAAACCAAGTACCAATAAGACAGAAAGTCAAACAGAAAATAAAAAAGAATCAAATTCTAAACCATCTAGTACAACAACACCAAGTACGTCGACTACGCCAACGCCAAGTAAACCAGCACCAAGTGCATCAACTACTCCAACGCCAAGCAAACCAACTCCAAGTGCGTCAACCACTCCAACGCCAAGTAAACCAACACCAAGTGCATCAACTACTCCAACACCAAGTAAACCAACACCAGACGATCCAAATTACGATGTAGACGGAGACGGTGATGTCGATATCGATGACGTCGGTGGTAGCACAGGTGGTACAACAGAAGATACAAAATATAGCGTTCAATTAGAAGAAATTAAAGATGAAAGCAAATATATAGAAAAAACACAAACTTCTTTAAGTTTCACAGCAAAAGTAAGTCCAACAGAAACGATTGAAAAAGTAATGATCGATGGAAAATATTATCCCGTTGCATGCAAAGATTCAACTTGTAATGTTGTAGTAGATGCCGTGAAAAATGCCGGAGTTCATGAATTTAAATTTACGAAAGCCAAACTTTCCAATGGTCGAGAAATCGATACAAAATTAACTATAAAAAGAGAAGTTTTAAAAGATTTACCATATGTTGATAAGTTTGATGTTGATTATGAAAATCATAAATTTAATTTCTATCTAGAAGACCCAGAAGAAGCCTTTCTTGATGGTTATGTGGAAATTATCGATGATGCCGGAGAAACGGTACTAAACGAAAAAATTTCCAAAGAAAATCATTTTACACAAGAATTTCAACAAGGAAAATCCTATACAATTTTCGTCTATGCATCTTACGACAGAGATAATGATCATAACAATACCGAAAATTATAGTGAAAATATAAAAATTTATAATCATTCTTTCTCTGTTGCAACGAACTATAACTTCAAAGTAAATAACGTAACCATTACCGATGCTATTGAGCAAGGACAAAAACCAACCCTTACATTCACAAGTAGCAACTCTTTAGGAAAGAAAGTAGAATACATTGTCGTAAATGGGAAACAATATCCTATAACAAAAGTAGAAAATAATACGTATACCGTTGTTTTAGAAGATTTCGATACTTCAAAATTTGGAAAATACGTGCTTGATATTGAAGAAATCACTCTAGAAGACTTAAAAGCTTTTGTAAAAACAGAAGATTACGAAATAGGAGCATTATTTTATACAGTCTTGAAGCATACACCAACGGTAGAAAACATCCAGTTAAAAAATAACGAAACAGAAGAAACCATAACCGCTTCTTATGAATTAACGGATAAAGATGAAACACTAAAAAAATTAACAGCAATTTTAGTCGATTCAACAGAAAAAGAATTAGACCGTAAAGAAATTGCTCCAGAAGAATTAAACAAAGATATTACACTTTCTTATAAAGACAACAAAGTAGGAAGTTACAAAGTGAAGTTCCTAGCAGAATATAACTTAGGAACTGACCGTCACAATTATACCGATAAAAATATTGGAGAAAATTCAATCTTACTTCAAAAAGATATTCGTATTACCAATGTTACGGTTTCAAAAGTATTCCCAACTAAAAACGAAAAACCATACCAAATTACATTTGAAGTTTCTGTTGCAGATACAATCAAACACCCAGGAACCCAAAGAAGTTACAATACCCTTTCAGCAGTAACCATCAATGGTTTAAACTATACTGCTCAAAAGAAAAAAGATTTTTCATCAACCGTAAGTTTTACCGTTCCAAGTGATTCTGGTATTGTAAAACTAGAAGCAACAAGAGTCCAATTACAATATGAAGACTACAACAATAACCTTCGGGAATATTACTCTGTAGATCCTTATGTATTCGAAATTGATGTCTTAAAGGATGCACCATCCATTGAAAACTTGAAAATTACCTCAGAAAATTACAAAGAGGCAAGTGCAACGTTCGAATTTGACGTTGTAGAAGATAAAGGTGGATTCCAAAGTGGTACCGTAGAACTCGATGGACAAAGTTTCCCAATCAAAGTAGGAACCAACAAAGTAACATTTAAAAATATCACGCTTGATAAAAATCTTGAGTTAACTTTCCGTGGAACCTATGATTTGGATACCAATACATTAGATCAAGATTCGAACCAAAACTATATTGAAAATGGAGTTCTTCATACAGTTTCTTATGGACTTTTCGATAAAACAAAATACGATACCATTGCTTTAACCGGTGTTGAAGCTGTAAGTAAGATAAACAATCATTACTTTGAAAAGAACGAACCAATCAAAATTCAATTCCATGTAGAAGGAATTCCGGAAGATTTAGGCCTTGATGTTACCAAAGTCGTAATCGATCAAAAAGAATATGACATTGAAAAACTAGAAGGAAAAGATCAAATTACATTAGATGGTTACCCAACGGCAGGTACAAAAGAAATCGTAATTACAAACGTCATTCTAGAAAATGGTAAAAACGTACCTTTAAAAGATAGTGTAAGAGTCTTACCAGAAGTTTTAAAAGACAAAGTAACCATCTACGATTTTAAATATGAAATCGAAGAAGAGAACATCAATTTAAAAATTGGCTTAAAAGATGATGATTACTCTAGAATTAACGATGAAGAAGTTGTAGTTCGTGTTGAAGATGAAGATGGAAATGAAATTCAAACAACTTCTTATAGCGAAAATATTCCTGTAAAAAGAACTGCAGACATCGTTCGATATTATGTTAAAGTTTCTGCAAACTACGACCGAGATATCATTAAACAAAAAGGAAGCGATAACTACCACGAAGAAGAACTTCTAAATGAAGTAATCTCGATGGATAAAAATTATATCGAGTTAAAAGATATTGCCAATATTACTCTATATAAAGACGATGGAATCAAGAGTGTAGAAGTGGAAGATGTAAATATTGAAGACTTAGAGAAAAATTTAAGTAGTTATTTCGTTAAGATTGACATGAACAAAATGCCAACCGTTCATGCAAAAATTAAAAAAGTATTAAAAGAAAACGGAAGACTCATCTTAATTCTTGATTATACATACGTTACCAAAGATAATACAACCGAAAAACAAGATATTCGAATTGACTTTGGAGAAATTCAAGATGGAACTGCTCATAACCAAGTTCGACCAGATAGCCTAGAAGGAATCATCGAAGAAATCAAGAAGAATCCAAATGCCAATATTACCTTAAAGAATGATATCGATGCTTCTCGTGTAAATATTGATACTTTAAATTATATCGATGTTGAATTTACAGGTACATTCGATGGAAATGGACATAAGATTGAAAACTTAACCAAAACTTTATTTGCATCCTTAAAGAATGCAAGCGTTAAGAATTTAATAATCGATAATGCAAATCTTGGAAGAACAAGTAATAGAAGAGCAATTCTAGCAAATACTGCAACCAATACGGAAATTGAAAATGTTCATATCATCAATAGTAATATTGATGCTGATGGAAGTACAAACGGAAACGGTATTATGTTTGGAGATACAAGAGAAAATATAACCATTAATCAATCATCCATCATAAACAGTTCCGTAAGTGGTGGAAAAAGAACCGGTGGATTTATCGGATATGGATTTACCAACGTTACGATTTCCAATAGTTATATAACAAAGAGTAGTGTAGCTGGTAATTGGGACGCCGTTGGTGGAATCGTCGGAGAAGTAGCATCAGCAAATTCTGTAAACATGGAAAACTGCTACAGCGATGTTCAAATGAACGTCGGAGGAGATACTGCCAAAGCCGGAATTATCGGATATACTTCCAACTCAAGAATAACAAGACTTAAAAATAGCATCAGTTTAGCCGATGGAAATAGTGGATATCGAATTCATGGAAATGGAATTACTTGTACAAACTGTTATGAATTAGAAGAATCCAAGATGAGATCCAATGCCAATGCAAACATCAAAGCAATCTCTAAAGAAGAAATCAATTCCGACTTCTTCAAAACAACCCTTGGTTGGGATAGTAAAATTTGGAATTTGGATAACAGTTCCTCTACAAACCTTCCAATGTTAAAAGGAGAAGATTATAGAACCGTCAATCCAGATCAATTAGGAGATGCTTATGATGAAGCAAAAGAACTCCTATATCAAAACTTAATGACATTAATGCCATTCTATGATTATTCGAAAATCCTTGAAAGTGGTAAAAACATAGGAACGGATAATCTATTAGCACAACAAGAAATTAAACATGTTGTACCAGTGGATGCAAACGGTAAAATCGTAACATATTTAACAACCGAAAATCCAAAGAAAATTGCTAAAATCAAAGTGGTTTTCAAAGATGGACAAAAACAAGAATACGAAGTTCGTTATGATAATACCTACGATATGGTTGCAAGTTACAGAATTCGTGATTTAAAAATTGACTACACTTATAACCATTATGTAATCAATGAATCTTCTCAGTTAATCAACAACTTAACCAACTATTTGATGGAATTAACCTATGAAGAAGATTTAGACCCATTAACATTAACTGTAGATAGTAGATTATATCGCGATTACTACCAAGAAGTAACCAAAAATGAATTAAGAGAATTCGTCTTAAAATATTTATCCAACAGTGATTATACAATTACAACCAACGACGAAGGAATCAATGACTACTTAGAAAAAGAAATCAAAAAAGATCAAAAACTTGAAAAAATGCTCTATGTATACAATTACTTTAGACGTTTCTATAGTGTTGATATCGATGGTATCATGTTGAATGACTTTATATTATTTAACGCCCAAGGATTCAACAAAAACTTAAAACCATTAACCATTGCTGAACTTTATCTTGCTAAGGATAATAACTTTGCAACCAATAGAACGAGTGATGCCTTCAATGATACCCTTGGAAAATATACAGGATTTGATAATATCCCAGCTTTCCTTGAATATCTTGTTACTTCCTTAAGTGAAAAAGATCCCGCAGATTGGTACAAAGAACAATTTAAAGGATACTTAGTAGAACTTGAAGTACAAGGTAGAAGCGATATAGAGTATCGTCTATGGGATCATATCAAAACAAGAGATACCAATACAAAAGTTGCATGGTTCAACTATGCTTTACCAATCATTACGATACCAGAAAAAGCTGCTTACATTATCTCAACACCAGGACAATTTATCATCGGTGCTCAAAGAACATACATTCAAAATCCATTTGATTCAGCTCAAGAAGAAAAACTAAAACAACGAATCGAAAGTTATGCAGTAAGAATGAGAGATTACTATCAAACGGCTGCAAAACTTTTAGGAGATACGGAAGCAGATGCCAAAATATTCAACGATATTCATACCGTTCAAATTGATAAACGATATGCATACGATAGTAACGGATTAATGACTGTTCAAAATCCATACTCAACCGAAGAACCATTCCATAAGAACTTCAATGAAGTCATTGGACAATGGGCTTATGCTGATGGAAATGCTGCAACAGCAAATGGTGCTTACATCATCTGGAGAGCCGAAGGAGTTATGGATGGAAACTTGATTCCAAGTGAAGGACAAGTTTACGAATATACTTTCCATACTTGGTCTCACGAAACAGCTCACAATATGGACGCTCGAATCTTCTTAAGAAATTACGGTAGAAGATATGACGCTGGTGGAGAAGACTATGCCGATGGTAACCTTACCCAAGCCTTTGGAAATGGGGATATCATTATGAACTTATCAAGACATTTTGAAATCGGTGCCGAAATTGCTTCGAACCTTACTCCAGATCGTATCGACAGCCCAGCCAAAATTCATGATTTCTACAAAAAATTATTCGAAACCCTTTATATTATGGACTACTTAGAAGGTCGTGCTTTCTTAGAATTATCGCCAGAAGAACAAGCAAAACTTGCCGTTCAAGTAAGTTATCCAAATGATAAAGAACCATATTCAACGGATGAAAAATTAAAATACATTCAAAATCGTTCTACAAGATATTCGATTCTAACAGCAGATGATTTTAAAAATATGAATTTACAGATGATCCATGATTTATATACAAATCATTTGGTCATCTATCCAGGAAGACAATGGGAGACATATAACACGAACCATTATGGTGGAGAAAATATCTACAAAGCTCGTTGGTATCAACCACATAATGATTATGGTCGTCCAGATTCTTACAGCATCAAGTGGTTGGCCTACGAAATGTTAGGTTATGCCGGATTTGATAATGGTTATATTGAATATTATAGTAATATTCACTCTGAACCAAAAGAATTCTATAAGAATGATAATCCAGACCAAGGAATCGAAACCAGAAATTACAAATCGGATTTAATGGCTCTTCGAACAATTACCAAAGATGATGAAATGACATTTGAAAAATATAAGATGATGCGTTTTCAAGAAGTTGAAAACAAATTAAAATATATTCAGTATATCAATGTCGATGAAGTATATAATAATTTCAAAGAAGCATTAAGAAAAGATGCAGCATCTGTAACGGAAGCAAAGAATCAAAAATTCGAAAATAGCAATGCAGTAAGAAGAACAGTATACTTTACAATCAAAAATGCAACCAATGATTTTGAAGGGGAAGTTTATAACGAAGCAAACCCTAAAAACGTAGAGTTAAATCCAGAAAAGTAAAAACATAAAAAATTTGAAAAGCATTCCTCCAAAAAAGGAATGTTTTTTGTAAAAGAAGAAAAAACAAGGAAAAGCAACCAAGTTTTTACAAAAAACAACCGAAAAGTGGTAGTTCGCAACCAATGAAACAAAGTAAAATGTTCTCGTAAAGGAGGAAAAAATGAAAAATTGTTTTAGTGAAAATCTAAAAAAAATAAGAAAGGAAAATAATCTATCCCAAGAACAACTTGCCTTTGAACTCGGAGTATCAAGACAAGCAATTTCCAAATGGGAATCCGATGTTGCTTATCCCGAAATGGATAAAATCATTACTTTATGCAAAAAGTTTAACGTTAAAATAGACGATTTGTTATACGAGGATATTAAAGAAATTAAAAATGAAGAAGAGAGCAAAAAGAAACTCAATGAACATATCGATGACTTTCTAAATTTTATTACAGATACCATTAATTTATTTGGAAATATGAATTTAAAAAGTAAAATTCATTGTTTCATAGAACAACTTGTAATTGGAATCGTTTTATTCTTAATTGCATATCTTGGAATGGTTTTAGGAGATTGGTTAATTTTTGAAAATTTACGCTATTTTGTTCCTTACCGTATAAGGTTCTATCTCGAAATAATTTTAAAGACCGTCTATGCGATTTTCATGATTATTTGTTCTATAACGATTCTTGTTCATATCTTTAAAACGAGATATTTAGATTATTACAATAAGTTAAAAGAAGATTCTTCAAAAGAAGAAATAATCAATCCGAAAAAAGAGGAAAAAGTAGAAAAAGAAGAATCCACAAACTTTCAAAACATCAACAAAAAGAATAAAATATTATTCAAATTAAATGAAAATAAAATTATTATAAGAGATCCCAAACATAGTGAATATCGATTCATCCATAGTCTTCTAAAATTCGTTGTAGGGTTTCTAAAATTTTTTGCCCTTTGCTTAACCTTACCAATAGCACTTGTCTTAATCTTTATTTTTATCGGTTTCGTCCTATCTTTTCTAGTTTATAAAACCGGTTTCTTGTTTGTTGGATTATTAGGAATTTGCTTATCCCTAGGACTTTTCACCATGTCCATACTAATCTTTCTTTTGAATTTTATTTTAAGTCGTAAAAATAATAAAAAGAAGATTCTCATAAGTTTCGTAACCTCTGTAGTTAGTTTTGGAATAAGTATTGGATTTTTCTTGATGGGAACTTTAAGTTTCGATATTCTTCCAGAAAATGAAAATGAAACCAAAACAGAAATCATAGAAATCGAAATGCCCGAAGAAGGTTTCTATGACCATCCATATTATAACATTGAATATATCGAGTCCGATAACACCAATCTTAGAATAGAATACACCATTTCGAAATTTTATAAACTTGAAAAAATTTCTGGAAATACGCTTTCCTTTTATACTTACTGTGATAATCCAATCGGCATGTACCGGGAATTTATCGAGAATTTAAATCATAAAAAGATTGTTCCATTGACCAGTGATATAGAGAATATAAAAGTCTATACAACCAAAGAAAATATTGCAAAAATTAAAAGGCTTGATTAAGAGTAGTCTAACCAAAGAATAAAATTCATATACTTATCTAGGTGAAAAAGTATATGTTTACAAAAAAGATTGATGAAAGAATTAAATTATTATTTCTTCTTCTCGTATGTTGTTTTATTTTAATTGTACTTCGAGTATTTTATGTGCAATTAATTGATTACAAAAAATTATATGCCCTAGCATCAGACTTGTGGAGTAGGGATTTACCCATTGAAGCAAATCGGGGGTTAATACTAGATAGAAATGGAGTAGTTCTTGCCGATAATTTAACGACCACGTCCCTCGTCATTATTCCCAATCAAGTAGAAGATGCGGATAAAACCAGTGAAGAACTTGCGAAAATTTTAAATGTTTCCAAAGAAGAAATGGATACGCATGTAAAAAAACAAACTTCAATTGAAAGAGTTCATCCCGAAGGACGTCGTCTTTCCTATGAAATAGCTGATAAAATCAGTGCTCTTCATTTACCGGGAGTTTATTTAGTAAAAGAAGCAAAAAGATATTATCCATATGGCACGATGTTATCCCATGTGTTAGGATATGTTGGAATTGATAACCAAGGTTTATCCGGACTAGAACTCGAATACGATAAGTATTTAACCGGAGAAGCCGGAGCCATCAAATATTTTTCCGATGCCAAAGGAAATCAATTAGAGTTATCGGATATTTATGTAGAACCTCAAGATGGTATGAATTTGCAGTTGACCATCGACTACAACATTCAACTTTCCGTAGAAAGAGAACTGGATAATGCCGTAAAGATGTTTAATCCAGATATGGCCTTAGCAGTAGTAATCGATCCCAATAATGGAGAAATACTAGCCATGAGTTCACGTCCTACCTACGACTCCAACAATTATAAAAACTATTCGATGGAAACGTTAAGTAGAAATTTGCCCATCTGGGCTTCCTACGAACCAGGGTCAACCTTTAAAATTATAACGTTTGCATCAAGTGTTGAAGAAGGATTGATTACTCCCGAAACAGATCATTTCTATGATTCTGGAAGTGTCCATATTGGCGGAGCACGGATTGGTTGTTGGAAAGCCGGAGGACACGGGGATCAAACATTTTTACAAGTTTTAGAAAACTCTTGCAACCCAGGATTTGTCAAACTCGGTCAGATGCTCGGGAAAGAAAAACTATTTTCTTATCTAGATTTATTTGGTTTTGGGAAAAAAACAGGAATCGATTTAAATGGAGAAGGGCAAGGAATTATCTTTCCACTTGACAAAGTAGGAGAACTAGAACTTGTAACAACTGCCTTTGGTCAAGGAGTAAGTGTTACACCAATTCAACAAGTTGCAGCAGTATCCGCCGTTGTAAATGGAGGGAAACTTTATAGTCCCTATGTCGTAAAAAGAATTATGGAACCAGAAACCAATACTATCAGTCAAGAAAATAACAGCAAGTTTATAAGAAACACCATCAGTAAACAAACCAGTCTAAAAATGAGAGGATACTTAGAGAGCGTTGTAGCACGTGGGGGAGGAAGAAGTGCTTATATCGATGGATATCGAATTGGTGGAAAAACAGGAACAGCCCAAAAGGTTGAAAATGGAAGATATTTAGTAAACAATTATATTATGAGTTTCATGGCTGTAGTACCTTCCAATGACCCCAAAGCAATTCTCTATATTGCCTTAGATAACCCCAAAAATACAGCACTCTTATCAAGTTACACAACAACTCCTATTGCCAGAAGAATACTTTTAGACATCATTGATGCTCTAGATATTCCAAAACAACAAGGACAAATCGAAAAAGATTGGGAATGGAGTGATGCTCCTTATAAAGAAGTTCCCAATGTTCTTGGTCTAAGTTTAAAAGATGCCAAAAAAGCCTTAACAGACTTCACTGTAGAATATACTGGAGAAGGATCTAAAGTAATTTCACAAACACCAGATGCCGGAGAAAGAGTAGAGCAAAACTCGGTCGTACGACTTCTTTTAGGAGATTAATATATTTTAATATTCAATTTTTAATCAAAAGAGCTTTCAAGATGAAACAACTCATCTTTAAGAGAGCTCTTATTTATTTTGTTTTTAACAAAATAAGTGATTGACTTTTTCTAGGAAAAATGATATAATTTTCCTAGAAAAAGGAAATGATATTTATGAACAATTATGAAAAAATTTTAGATTATGCAAACAAAAATAATGGTTATATTACTACGAAAGAAACAAAAAATTTAGAAATTAATAACGCTTTTTTAAGTGATTTAGTGGATGCTAAAAAAATAGAAAGAGTTGGAACAGGTATTTATAAACTCCCTGGGTATCCAATTGATAATTTTTATATTTTATCAAAAAGTAGTAAAAATATGTGTTATTCTCATGCAACTGCTCTATATCTATTGGATATGTCTGATAGAATTCCACTTATTTATGACATTACAGTGCCATACAACTATAGTGGTAATTTATTAAACAATAAAAATGTTTGTTTAAGATATGTTAAGGAGGATATTTTTACTTTAGGAATGATTGAACTTAAAACAGTCAACGATTTAACTGTTCAATGTTATGATTTAGAAAGAACAATATGTGATATTATTAAAGATAAAAATCGTATGGATAAAGAAATTTATTCACGAGGCTTAAAAGAATATGCAAGTAATAAGAATAAGAATATCTTGAAACTAATTCAATATGCAAAAAAGTTAGATATTGAAAATGAAGTTATTGAATTAATGGAGGTGTTACTATAAGTGAATTCAGATAAATTAAACAGTATTATTTCTAAAAAGTCAAAAGGCAATAATAACTTAGCACTGCATTTTCATCAAATGTTCTTTTTTGAACACGTATTAATGAGACTTGAAAAAAGTAAATATAGAAATAATATTATTTTAAAAGGAGGAATTTTACTTTCTTCAATTATTGGCGAAGATTTAAGAACAACTAAAGATATGGATGCTACTTTAAAAAGTTTACCATTAAATATAGATTCAATTAGAAATATTTTTAGCGAAATATTATCTATAAATATAGAAGATAATGTTCAATTTGAAATTGTAAGCATTAAAGACATAAGATTAGAAAATGTTTATGGTGGATTCCGAATAAATGTTAAAGGAATTTTTGATAAAATTAGAACGAATTTTTTTATTGAAATAACAACAGGAGATATTATTACACCAAGACAGATAAAATATAAGTATCATTCCATTTTTGAAGATAAAACAATAAATATCATGGCATATAATTTAGAAACAATCATTGCAGAAAAATTTGAAAGTATCATTAGTAAAGGAAATACTACTACCAGAGCAAAAGATTTTTATGATTTGTATATGTTAATGAATAAACATAAAAATAATATTAACGACAAAAATCTAATAAAAGCAATCAAAAATACAATGAATACAAGAAATGAGAATTTTGATATAGATTCTTTTAAAAAAGTAGTAAAAATAATAGAAGAAAGTACTGCTGTAAAAGAAATTTTTTTGAGATATCAAGATAAGTTAGAATATGCGAAACAAGTAAAATTTGAAGATACAATAGTTGCCATCAAAGAAATAATTGATTTATTAGAAAAAGAATTTGTTGCAATATAGAAGTAAAAGTTGTAAATTTTTTCAATTTATGACTTTTTTTATTGCTTATTTTGTAGTAAGATAATAATAGGAGATAGGAGATAAGGTTATGAAAAAGGGAAAGAAAAAAATCAAATGGTTTTTTATCATTTTTTGTGTTGTTGCAATCATCTTTGGAATATCTTCTTTTGCTTATATTAAAATGAAAGAAAAGAAAGAACAAGATCACATTCAAGAAATTAAGGATCATTATCAAGAAAAAATGATGGTTCTAAAAGATACTGATCTTTTAACAATCGATCATGAAGAAATCCAAAAGGCTGGGAAAGTCTATCAAGGAGAAATGGTCGAACTTGAAGAAATTCAAAACGATTATTACAAAATAAAAGATACTCCTTATTATATTTACTATCAAGATGTCGGAGAAAAATTAAACGAAAATCCAACAGAAGAGCAAGAAAAGCCCTATCTCTTCTGGAATGAAAATGCTATTACCAAAAGTCCCGTCGATCTCTATCAAAATAATACTAAAGTAGTAACCCTAGAAAAAACTATCGAAGCACCTATTCTACAGAAAAAAGAAGATTTTTATACGGTTTCTATCAAAGGGAAAAATTATCAAATTCCAACAGAACAAATTGAAAGTACAATCGAAAAAGAAAATACACAAGAAGAAGAGTTAAAGAAAATTAGTATATTTTTAATCAAAGAAAGTAAAAACATAGAAGAAAAATTAGAGTATTTAAAGGAGAAAAACTATACGTATATTCAAGAAGAAGATTTATTAAGTTTCTTAAACAAAGAAGTAAGATTAAAAGCAAATTCTGTAATGGTGCTTGTTGAAAACACGGAAAGTTTATCGCAAGATCTTATAGAAAAATATAATATAACTGTAAACAATTTAGAAAACATCGAAGAAAATTATCAAGCAGGGGATGAACAAGTAGAAAAGAAAGACCGTCTTGTTTATTACAAAGTAGATTCCAATACAACTCTTTCTAGATTTAAAGATATGTTAGTAGGGAAAAAAGAACAAAAAATCACCACTTCCGTTCAAAAGATTGCCGTTTTAAATTATCACTTTTTCTATGATGAAACAGGGGGAGCTTGTAACGAAACAATTTGCTTAGAAGTAAAACGTTTTGAAGAGCAATTAAAATATTTAAAAGAAAATGGATTTAAAACTTTAACCATGCAAGAATTTAATGATTGGTTAGATAAAAAAATAGAACTTCCTAAAAAATCCGTTTTATTAACCATCGATGATGGAGCAATGGGAACCAATACGCATTTACCAGCTCTTCTTGCTAAATACGATTTAAAAGCGACTCTTTTCCTCATTTCCGGTTGGTGGCCGATGAGTAAATACACGGTAGGAAACTTAGAAATTCAATCCCATGGGCACGACCTTCATCATAACGATTACTGTAAAGATGGATCCTGTGGAGTAAAAACATTATTATTATCTGATGAAGAACTAAGAGAAGATTTAAAGCTTTCCAAACAAACTATTGGAGATCCTATCGCTTTCTGTTTTCCATTTTATGCGTATAATGAACGAGTAATCAACGTCGTAAAACAAGAGTTTTCTCTAGCCTTTATTGGAGGAAATCAAAAAGCAAGTAGAAATAGTAACAAATATAAAATACCAAGATACATCATCTATAAAAATACATCTCTAGAAAGTTTTAAAAACATGGTCAATTAGAGAAGAAATTCTCTTTTTCTTTTTGCTGTCAAATTTTGTAAAACGTCTTCTTTCCAAAAAGAAAATATGATAAAATGAAAATCGGAGAGTGAAAGAATGAATCAGAATATTATCGATGGAATCAAAGAAGAATTAAAAATAACAACCAAACAAATTGAGGTTGTTTTAAAATTGTTAGAAGAAGGAAATACGATTCCTTTTATTGCAAGATATAGAAAAGAATTAACCGGCTCTTTAGACGAAGAGATGATTCGAAAAATTCAAGAAGTCTATGCTTATCAAGAAAGTCTATTACAAAGAAAAGAAGACGTTATTCGTTTAATTGATGAAAAAGGTCTGTTAACAGAAGAATTAAAAAAATCGATTTTAAATTGCCAAAAGTTAGTAGAAGTGGAAGATTTATATCGACCATTTAAAGAAAAGAAGAAAACAAAAGCAACCGAAGCTATTAAATTAGGATTAGAACCTCTTGCCAAAATGATTATGGCCCAGCCCAAAGAGGGAACGTTAGAAAGTTTAGCCAAGAAATTTTTAAAAGAAGATGTTCCAACGACCGAGTTTGCCATTGAAAATGCAAGTTATATCATTGCAGAGTGGATTAGTGATAATGCAACGTTTCGAAAAGAAATCAGGAGAACGATTTATAGAGAAGGAAACATTTTATCCAAAAAGAAAAAAGATAGCGTTGATGAGGGAAATGTCTATGAAATGTATTATGACTATAAAGAAGCTGTAAAATATATAAAACCTCATCGAATTTTAGCTATCAATCGAGGAGAAAAAGAGAAAGTATTAACCGTTAGTATCGATTATTCAAAAGATCGGATTGTTGCTTATCTTGAAAAGTGTTTAATCAAAAATCCTACTTCCTTTGTGATACCGACGATTAAAAATGCTATTGAAGATAGTTTAAAAAGATTGATTTTACCAAGTGTTGAAAGAGAGATTCGAGCAGAATTAAAAGAAAAAGCAGAATTGACTGCAATCGATAACTTCTCAGATAACTTAGAAAAATTATTGTTAACTCCACCTATAAAAGACAAAACCGTATTAGGTTTCGATCCTGCCTTTCGAACGGGTTGTAAATTAGCCGTTCTCGATAAAACGGGAAAAGTTCTAAAAATCGATGTCATTTATCCAACGGAACCTCATTTGAAAATTCAAGAAAGTGAAAAGAAAGTATTAGAATTAATCGATCAATACGATATTGATTTGATTGCTATTGGAAATGGTACAGCCTCTAGAGAAAGTGAAGCTTTTATCGCATCGACCATCAAAAAAGCTAAGAAGAAAGTAGAGTATATGATTGTAAGTGAAGCAGGTGCAAGTGTTTATTCTGCAAGTAAACTCGCCATCGAAGAGTTTCCTGATTTAACGGTTGAAAAAAGAAGTGCCGTAAGCATTGGAAGAAGAGTTCAGGATAGTCTTTCTGAACTGGTTAAAATCGATCCTAAAAGCATAGGAGTAGGACTTTATCAACATGATGTAAATCCAAAAAAATTAGAAGAA
>CANQHK010000004.1 GCA_947623645.1 uncultured Bacilli bacterium | reverse complement strand
GGGAACTGAAAAGGTGTAAAATCAAAGACATCCATATACCCCGGAATTACGACAATTCCTCCTGGGTGCTGTCCAGTTGTTCTTTTTACTCCGGTACATCCAATGGCAAGACGCTCAATTTCAGCAGTTCGGACATTTTCAATTCCTTTATCTTCAAAATATCCTTTTGCAAATCCATAGGCTGTCTTTTCCGCAACTGTACCAATTGTTCCAGCACGGTACACATTATCGACACCGAACAACACTTTGGTATATTCGTGAGCTTTCCACTGATAATCTCCAGAAAAGTTCAAATCAATATCCGGTACTTTATCGGCATTAAACCCAAGGAACGTTGCAAACGGCATATCCTGTCCTTCTTTTCCTAAAGGTTTTCCACATTTTGGACAAATCTTATTCGGCAAATCATATCCACTCGAATATTCTTTTCCATACGGCTCGCCATTTTCATCATTAAACTCCGAATATTTGCACTCTTCATTTTTACATAAATAGTGTGGTGGAAGTGGATTTACTTCGGTAATTCCCATCATGGTTGCAACAAAACTAGAACCAACAGAACCACGGGATCCAACTAAATAACCATCATCATTCGAGTGCTTAACAAGCTTTTGAGCAATCAAATAAATAACATCAAATCCTCCACCGATAACTCCACCAAGTTTCTTCTTTAAAGCTTTTTCTTTCTCTTCTTCACTTTTTTCATTGTACCCCTCTTCGGTTTTTCCTAAGTACTCTCGAATTTCTTTCTTAACCTCATCAAAACCTTTTAAAAGAGTTGCATGAAGACGAGCATATGTCTCTTTTTCTAAGTCTGGGTTGTCCTCTTTCAATTCTTCTTTTACTTTATAAGAGATTGCTTCCATAATTCCATCTCCATAAAGCTCTTTAGAAATTCTTTCTTCAATATTATAAGGAAGCGGGTCCCCATACCAAGAGCTTGCTTTTCCAAAAACGAGTTCCGTTACAGTTTCGACACTTTTATCAATCTTTGGTGAAAAAGGAATTCCACCTGTATCAATAATAACTTCAATTTCTTCAACTTGATTGGCAATCTTTTCTGGGTTTTCAATAACGATTAAATTTCTCGTTTCTTCATCTAAAAAGCTAAAGTTTTCAAGCATTTCCTCGGTTGTTCGAAAATGTTGGGAAGGAATGGAAGTAATATTTTTTCGATTCAGTGGATGTCTTCCTCCACCCGGTACTTTCTGATTAACAATAATTTCTCGATAAATTTTATCATCTGGATTTAATTGATGGACATCTCCCGTTGCAACAATCAATTTTCCTGCTGCAATCGTCGCATCGATAATTTTTTGAATATTTTCAAGAACTTCTTCTTGACTTCCAAAATCTCCACTTTGCACTAAATGGTCATAAAGTTCTGGTGGTTGAACTTCTACGTAATCGTAAAAGCTAATGATATTGATTAACTCTTCATCGGATTTACTTCTTGCTTGTTTAAAGACTTCACTTTCATAACAACCGCTACCAATGAAAAGTCCCTCCCGATACTTTTCGATTTCACTTCTTAAGATTCTTGGTGTTTTATAGAGATATTTGGTATTGGCAAAGGAAATAATTTTAAACATATTTTTTAGTCCCGTTTTATTTTTGGCTAAAATATTTACATGATAACTATTTCCGAATTTATGAATTTCTTCTTTGGATACTAACCGTTGTAAATCATTCAAAGTTTCAAAGTTTTTATCATTGAGTTTCTTTAACATTTTATAAAGAACAAGAGCTGTCCCTTTAGCATCATAATCAGCTCGATGGTGTGCATCTTCATCCCATTCAACATCATATCTTTTAACAAGAGCAGACAAAGAATGTCGAGCATAACTGGTATCGAGAGTTCTAGAAAGTTCTAAAGTATCGATAACAGGATTTTTAAATTCTCCTAAATTATATTTTTTATAGGCCATCTCTAAGAAAGAACAGTCAAATTTAGCATTATGTGCAACCATGGGAAGATCTCCAAACCACTCGATAAATCGCTTAACAGCATTTTCTTCTGTATCTTTTCCTTGTAACATATCATCGGTAATATTGGTAACATCAATAATTTTTTGAGAGAGAGGTTTTTTTGGATCAATTAACTCATCATACGTTTCCAGAATCTCTCCATTTTTCATTTTTACTGCTCCAATTTCAATAATGGAATCTTCTCCCCCGGCATTAAATCCGGTTGTTTCAAAGTCGAAAACAACATACGTCGTATCAAGTAGAGGATCATCGGTTCCTCTTAAAATAATATCTACTGTGTCATCGATTAAAGTAATTTCCGTTCCATAAATTGCCTTAAATTTTTCTTCTTCTGGTTTTCCTTTATTGTATCCCGTTACAGTATTGTAAACATGAGGAAAAGCTTGACATCCATTATGATCCGTTATTGCTGCTGCTTTATGTCCAAAGGCAATAGCTTGTTTAATATAATCTACTTCATCCATCACTCCATCCATTTGACTCATCTTGGTGTGGGCATGAAGTTCAATTCTTTTTCTCTCCGCTTTATCCTCTCGTTTTTCTTCTTTGCTTCCAATTTCATTGATATCTCGAGCATTTAAAACAAGTTCTCCTCCAGAAAAGTTATCTACTTTCGAATATCCCCGAATTTTTAACCATTTTCCTGCCTTCAAGGCTTTTACTAAACGATTGTACTCCTCTTCTTGTCTGGTAAAAACTTTAACATATATACTATCTGTATAATCCGTTACTTTTAACGTAATAATTTTAAAATCACTCTTACTCGATTCAAAATAATCATTTCCAAAAACGTATCCTTCAATGGTAATATTATTGTCTTCTCCAATTAAGTTTTTAATTTGCATCGGAGCATCTCCAATAACTCTACCTAAAATACTCCCCTCTTCCGTTACATCTTTTCTTCGGTATTGTTTAAAATTCCCATTTTTTTGTTTTCCTGCTTCTGGAACAACTTCTTTTTTGGGAGGCTCTACATGATGAATTTCACTTTGAATCGACTCTTCTGTTTCTTTTCTTTTTTCTTCATTTAAAGAAATTTCTAAAGAAAGATTCCATCCACATTTTTTTAAATTTTCTTGAAGTTTCGGAAGAATATCTGTAGCTTGCCTTTTTTCGGCAATATTTGAAACTTCCAAAACATATTTTCCATCGATTTCTTTTAAACTGTTAGCAAAATTTTCAGCAAGAACAAACTGATCTTCTAATTTTTTTAGAATTTGCTCATAATAAGGTGGAAAAAATTCTAAAGAATCTTCTTTTGCCTCTAAAATCCATTCTACATTTTTAATATTTTGAAAAGCACTTTCTAATTTTTCGGTAAATAATTGGTATAAATTTAAGGGAAACGTTTTTTCGCTTTCTATAACAAAAGTCCATTGATTCGCATTTTTATTTACAATAAGTTCTTTTAATTTTAAAGGGGGAAACGATTTTTTTTCTTCCTCTGTAAGCTTCATCTGTTCCATTAAAATATCGATTTTTTCCATTTCTTATCCCCCACTTCCTAAACAAACTCTTTTTTTCCATTTAAAATATGTTTTTTATTTCGAACAATAAAATCAATAAAGGCAAAAATATCAAGATTTCGAAGTTGTTTTTCATTCGTATATTTTTCAATATCAAAAGCAATATTATCGCGCATCATATAAGGAGTTGTTTTTTCTAAATCAATTCCTAGATACATTAAAAAATAAGGATAAAGTTCGCGTTTCAAGGATTCTAATTTTTTACTTCCTGCTAAATAATTACTTTTATCGATTCTCGTATAGCATTCATTTAAAATAGCAAGTTCTAAAATTGCTTCCGCAATCGAATAGTCTTCTTGATCTTGATAAGATATCTGTGTCTTAAAAAAAGTAAAGATAATATTTAACATCGTGTATAACTTATTTTCTAAATCACTTCTTTTTCCCCAACCGATGGTTGTATGAGAAGCACTTGTAAGGCACACGTCCATAGCAGGATGAAGTACAACGACTTGATAATCCAAAAGAGGAACACGCAAAATATCATTGAGTTCCTTGATAATTTGTTTCTTGCTTTTATCCCATATTTTCATAAGCTCAATCCGATGTTTTTCAGACTCTTTTTCAAGTTGAGTAAAAACTTTCGTATCTTCTAATAATTCATACAAAGTATTATCATCTGGAATAAAATTTTTTATATCCATTAAAATTTCATCTTTATTATGTTCAATAGCTTTATATTCTTTCTTATAAGTTATCCACAATTTTTGTTTAAAAGCATGTGTCTTCATGGAAATAGAAGGACCATAAAGTAAATTCCAAATCGTTAAATAATTGTTGACTAAAAAAGTAATTTTCATCCTATCCCTCCTTACAACCCCATTGTTATTACTATACCACAGAACGAGGCTTTTGAAAATAATTTTTCTTGATATTTCAAAGATTATTTGCGATTTAATATCTCGACTTTTTCCCCAATCATTTGAAAGGTATTATACCTTTTTTCAACACTTCCAGAAATTTTTAAAATATCTCCCGATTGAATGGTTGGATAAAGTCGAAAAGTTCTTGGAAATAAGGTTAAATCAAGAGAAGTGTATTCATCGGATACGTAGAGAAAAGCCATTTCTTCTCCTGTTTTCGTTAGAATTCTTTTTACTTTATCGACCATGGCAATAATCGTCAGTTTTTTTCCAAAATAATTACCAACTTCCGATAAAGGAATTTGAATATTGTTTTCTGCTTTATATTTGGTTACTGGGTGATTGCTTAAATACATTCCGAAGAGTTCTTTTTCTTTTTGAATTAGAATATCTTTATCAAATTCTTCAACGATTTCAATTTCTGGTTTTAAGACAAATTCTTCTTCTAATTCTTTTGTTAAATTTGCATAATTCAAAATCACATCTAAATTTTTATAAAGAGTTTTATGATTGAGGCCAAAACATTGAAAACAATCGGCATCAATTAAGGACTCCAAAACTTTTTTGTTGATGAAACGTGGATTCATTTTTTGTAAAAAATCATAGATATCTTGAAAACCTTCTCCACGCGATGCAAGAATTTCTTTGCAAGCAACCGTTCCAATATTTTTAATGTTGGAAAGTGGAAAGCGAATTCCCTCTTTTTCTACGGTATATTCTCCTATACTTTTATTAATATCCGGTTTTAAAATAGCAATGCCTTTTCCGCGAATTTCGTGAATATATTCTCTTGTTTTATTTTCTACTCCGATGACACTACTTAAAAGATTGGCGTAAAAATATTTCGGATAACGCACTTTTAAGTAAGCCATTTTAAAAGCAATGATGGAGTATGCAACAGAATGGGAACGATTGAATCCATAGTTTGCGAACTTCAAAATCAAATCAAAAACTTCTTTGGCTTTTTCTTTCGTATGACCTTTGGCAACACTCCGTTCGATAAATCTCGTTTCTTCTTTCTTTAAAACATCGTATTTCTTTTTGCTCATCGCCCGTCTTAAAACATCTGCTTCTCCTAAAGTATATCCGGCAAAAATTTGAGAAACTTGCATAATTTGTTCCTGATAAATTAAAATTCCATACGTATTTTTTAAAACTGGTTCTAGACAAGGATCCAAGTAAGTAACCGCTTCTTTTTTTTCTTTTCTTCGAATAAACGAATCAATATTGGAAGCAGGACCTGGTCGAAAAAGAGCAATTGCTGCAAAGATTTCTTCAAAGGAATTGGGATGGAGTTTTCTTAAAAAGTTTCGCATTCCGGAACTCTCAAATTGAAAAATTCCCGTCGTATCTGCATCTTGAAAAAGTTTTAAAGCGAGCTCATCATTTAAAGGAATCTTTAAGAAATCGATGTCAATATTCTCCCCTTCTTTAATATCCTCCATAATTCGCATAATTGTAGTTAAGTTTTTAAGTCCTAAAAAGTCCATTTTTAAAAGACCTAATTCTTCCAAATGTTCCATCGAATATCCTGTTAAATACATATCATCATTTTTGGTTAGAGGAATGACTTCATCCAAATCTACTTTTGATAAAACAATTCCTGCAGCATGAGAAGAGGTGTGTCGTGGATAACCTTCGATTCGCATTGCAATATTATACATTTTTTTAAGGACTTCATCACTATCGACCATTTTTTTAATTTCTTCATCTTGCTCATAAAAATCTTTTAACTTTAATTTGGTCAAAGTTGGAATCCTTTTTGTAATTAAATCCACTTGATAAGTTGGAATACTTAGAACTCTAGAAACATCTCGAATCGCTTGTTTTGCTGCGAGTGTTCCAAACGTAACGATTCCAGAAACTCTTCTTTCGCCATATTTTTCTTTTACATATTCAATCACTTGATCTCGATAAATATCCGGAAAATCAGTATCAATGTCGGGCATCGTAACGCGCTCTGGATTTAAAAAACGTTCAAAGATAAGATCATACTGAATAGGGTCAATATCCGTAATTCCTAAAGAATAAGAAACTAAACTTCCTGCTGCACTTCCTCTTCCGGGTCCGACTAAAATATGATTGGTTTTGGCATACTTAATGAAGTCGTAAACAACTAAAAAGTAGTTGGCAAATCCCATTTTCCGAATAATTTCTAATTCATAAAGAAGCCTTTTGGCATATTTTTCATCGACTTTTCCAGAAAGGCGCTTAGAAAGTCCTTTTTTACTTAAATTAACTAAATATTCATAAGGATTTTCTACATCATAAATAGGAAGTAACAATTCTGGTTTCGGAAACTCTAAATTACAAGAATTTACAATCGTATCGATAGCATTTAATCCCTCTTCACTAGAATACCTAAGAGCATCCTCTACAATCATCTGGTATTCCCCAAAATCTTCCGGATAATTTTTACTTTCAATTGTTTTTCCATCTCGAATCATCCAAAGATATGGTAAATATTGCTCGTCTTCTTTTCGAATATATAACGTTTTTCTTACAAAAACACAATCTTTCGTATAATGTCTTGCCTCTTCTTCTTCGATTTTTGTTCGGTATCCTAAATAAATATCTTTAGGTTTCTGTTTTAAAATTTTATAGGTTTCAAGAGAAGTAAAAGGAACAATTAAAATCGTACTGGCGTGATGATTTTCAACATCTTCTAAAGTGACCGTTCTTTCCGATTGAATGGTCGATAATTTGATTAAATTTTGATATCCAGAATAATTTTTGGCAAAAAGTAAGACCGTATCATTTTCTAAATTCACTTCTAATCCTATGATGGGACGAAGTCCACTCGCTTTACACTTTTTATAAAACTCCATGGTTCCAAACATTTGATTATCGCAAATAGCAAGAGAGGTCAAATGATGTTCTTTCGCAAAGTTTATATAGGTATCAATTTCTATCAAACTACTAAGAAGTGAATAATTGGTTTTTAAATAAAGTACCGTTCGCATCATATTCCCCCACTTTCTATTCTCATTTTAGCATATTTTTTTTGAATATTCCACTAATTTATTTGACTTCTTACAAATTTTATGATAAATTATATGAGCAAGGAAAAATGTATACAAAAAAGGAGGATTTATCAAAATGGCAAAGAAAGTTACAACGAAAAAACCATTGTTTGGAAATACAAGAAGTCATGCATTAAATGCAACTCGTAAAAAACAAAAGGTAAATTTACAAGCTATTACTCTTGAAGATGGTACAAAAGTAAGAGTAAGTGCTAGAGAACTTCGTACTCTTCGTAAAAATGTACGATTAAAAGATGAACAGGCATCTTAATAAAACACTTTATTTGTGTTTTATTTTTCTTTTGATTTAAAGATAAGGAAGGGAAAATATGGGAACAATTTTTGTTTGGATTATTCTTCTTGCTATCGTTTTGATTATTCGGAAA
The DNA here is from genome assembly GCA_947623645.1 of uncultured Bacilli bacterium. Classification (GTDB taxonomy): domain Bacteria; phylum Bacillota_I; class Bacilli_A; order RF39; family UBA660; genus MGBC162581. The sequence goes on along the minus strand of CANQHK010000004.1, from coordinate 17,146 downwards.
AAGAACCGAGAAAAAGAAGAAAAATTAAATCGAATTTATGCAGAACGGTTTTCAAAAGGAAAGGATACCGACAATTCTTATTATTCGAGAGAAAAAGTAGAAAAATATCGAAAAATGAACGAAGATCATTTGGAACATGATGAAGATTTCCTTAAAACAACCAGCGAAATTGGATATAAGAGGTGTCCTGTCTGTGGGGCGATGGTTTCTAAAAAAGCCGATGTTTGCTTCATGTGCAATTCTGAATTTCCAAAAAATGGGCAATAAAAAAACTTTCAAAAATATTTTTTTCTGAAAGCTCTTTTTTTTTAGATTTTTTTAAATGCTTCAACAGTTCTTCCACAAATTGGACAGACGAAATCTTCTGGTAAACTATCCATTTCTACTTCGTAACCACAAACACTACATTTCCAAATTGTTTTGGAAGATGCCTCTTCTTTTTTTGCTTCTTCTACGTAAGTTGGAGCATTCTTAGGACTTTTTCCTTTCAACTCTTCCTGATAATAACGATACGTCATTGGACGATTCTCTTGATAATTTTCCATATCCAAGATTTTTCCTAAAAAGACAGTATGGGTTGATGTTTCCATGGTATCGATTACTTCACAAAGTAAAGTTCCACAAGAATTTTTTAAAGCAGGCATTCCATCCAAAACAATTTTATTCTCTTCGGTAAATTTGTTTGTATCTCTACTACTTTGGTAACCAAAAGTCTGAATGATTTCTTTTTCCGTATCTTCTTTTAAAATAGAAACCGTAAATTTCTTTGCTTTCTTGATTTTTTCATTGGTGTAATTATCATGATTAATACTTACTGCAATGGTTCCGGGATCACTTGTAATTTGAACAAGAGTATTGACAATACATCCTACATCTTTTTCATCTTTCGTTCCAACAACATACATTCCATAACTAATATTTCTTAAAACTTTTCTTTCCATATTAACTCCTTGCTGCTCCATCTACAGAAAGAATCGTTCCGGTAATGTAAGATGCCATATCGCTTGCTAAAAAGAGAAAAGCATTTGCAATATCCCGAGGTTCTCCAATTCTACCTAAAGGAATCGTTTGAATTAAAGGTTCAATCATTTCTTTTGGAAGAGATGCAACCATATCGGTTTTTGTAATTCCAGGTGCTACAGCATTTACTCGAATATTATCTTTCCCTAGTTCTCTTGCTAATGACTTGGTTAACCCATTCACAGCAAATTTACTTGCTGGATATCCTACTCCCGATGGTTGACCATACAAACTAACCATCGAACTCGTATTTAAAATAACTCCATCATTTTGTTTTTTCATATAAGGAACAACCGCTTTAATCATATAAAACATCGCATTGACATTTAAATCCATAATCTTTTGAAAATCTTCTGCTGTCGTATCTTCTATTTTCTGATTAGCAGAAATTCCTGCATTGTTAATTAAAACATCAATTCTTCCATATTTTTCATAAATTTTAGAAACTACTTCGCAAATATTTTCAAAATCTTTTAAATTGGGAGCGTATCCATCGATTTCATACCCTTCTTCTTGAAATTCTTTTAACGCTTTATCAACTGTTTCTTGACGGGACCCAAAAATAATTACTTTGGCTTTATTTTCTAAAAAAACACGAGCTGTTTCAAATCCAATTCCTCTTGTTCCTCCCGTTATAAGAACAACTTTTCCATCAACCATATTTTTATCACCTTTCCTTTTCTATTTTTATTGTAACACTTTTTTCTGATAAAAGAAACCAAAAATCCTTTCCTTGACAAACAAAATGAAACATTGTAAACTTAGTGGTAATGGAGGTTTTGTTTATGATGATTAAAAATATGTCTGTGGCAGATTGTGTTCGTTCAAATCAATTTGTGCGAGAACCAGTTGATAAAATTATCCACCAAATCGAAGATTCTTCTTCTAAAAAAATTCTTTTAACAGGTGGAAGAGGTTGTGGAAAAAGTACTGTTTTATACCACCAAGAAAATCAAAATTTAGGAAGAGAAAATCCTTTCTTTGCTACTCGTTTTGATTCCGTTGGAGTTTGCAGTGATCGAAATGTTTTCGATGAAAAATTTATGAGACATTATTATGAGTTGATTCTATCCAACAATTTTTTACTTTGGATTCGAAACTATTACGGTTTGACATTTGAAGAATATTTTTCCACTTCCAAAAAAGAAATCTCTTCTTTAATTGAAGAGATGGATGATTATATAAATCATGTTTATTATGATGAAGTTTCTTTAACGAAGCTCTATGATACTGGAGAGTGTATGGAAGATTTCATTCAAAAATTTAAAAATATCCTTGGTTGTTCAGAACTTTCTTTGATGATTGACCGGTTTGATTGGACCAATAATAGTGACTTTCTAGTTCAAGAAATTCTAAGTGGTTATTTTCCTTTCTTTGATAAAGTCGTTCTAACCTGTGATGACGAAGAAATTCAAAAAGAAGAAAGGCAATTGGACTTAAAGAAAAAAGGTTTTTCCTTCGTTCCTGTTTCTTATGGAAAAGATTTAAAAGTTTTAAAAACAATTCTTAAAAAAAGATTGGAAGCTTATGAAAAAACAGCAACTGGAAATGATATTTCTTTTTCAAGTTATATAAGTGATGATATGTATCAACAATTAATCGATCTTACGGATGGAAATATTTCTCTAGCATTTTCTATTATCAATAGTTTAAAAGAATTAAAAGATTGGGACCATGAAATCTGTGTATCAGAACAACTTCCAAAAGTTGCTCAAGAAGAAATAGAACATACTAAAAAACTTAAAAAAATGGGACTTTCTTCAAAAATATACTTATAGAAATTTACTCTTAAAAAAATTCTTCCCTACTATCTTTAAAGTTCAACACTTATAACTACCATCTGGTAGTTTTTTTATCTATTCTTTTCTTTCATCGTCCTTATTTACAAACTATTAGTTCTATCTAATCTAAAAAATCTTTTAACTTTTTTGTATTTCTCGGATGTCTCATTTTAATTAAGGCCTTTTGTTCTTGTTTGGAAATTGCTTGTTTAGAGCATCCAAAGATTTGAGCAATCTCTTCTAGTGTTTTTTTATGAGCATCATCAAATCCATATCTTAATAAAATGATTTGTTGTTCTCTTGATGTTAAACTTTTTAATGCTTCTCGAACTATATCCGTTTTCATTTCCGAAATAATATTTTCAATCATTTCTTCAGCGTCTGTTCCTACAATATCTTCTATTCTAAGGTCATCACCATCTTTATTTTGTCCTATAGGTTGATCAAAACTTAAAACATGACTATGTTTATTATACTTTCTTAACTCATACCTCATCGAATTTTCTATTGCCGTAGATATATAAGTACTAAATCCTCGAATGTCTCTTTCTTGATAATTGAATTTATTAATTGCTCTTACCAATCCTTCATTTCCAGCGGAGACTAACTCTTCAAATGTTACTCCCTCACCTGAATATTTTTTAGCAAAAAAGCCAATTAAACCACCATTGCTAACGACTAATAATGTTAAAGCATCTTTATCTCCCAATTCACGCCATGCTCTTAAAGCATTTTTCGTTTCATCTAAGTTTAAACGTTTATCCATTTCTGTCACCTACATTTATCTTTGTCTTGGTTAATCTCTTTTGATACCCCATCTCTTCCACTTTTGCTCCAATTGCTTTTGTTGTTCTACCCAATTCTTCTGCAATCTGACTATACGTCATATCCTTATAATTTTCTCTTAAATATTTTAATTCTTTCCCTTTCCAAAATTGTGGAAGCATATAACTATATCCTAAATTTCTTAAAAGATTCGCAACAGACCATTCACTTCTCTCAATTCTATCTCCTATCTCTTGATAAGTTTTACCACTTTTAAATAAAGATTCTGCCATTTGAATTTCTTCTGCTGTCCACTTGCGGTACCAAAGTGGATTTTCGATAACATCTCTTTCTCTTTTTTCTTGTAACCACTCTGGCTCTGTACCAAACATATTATTTTCAACATTTCTTGAATCCCATTCGTTTTGATTAGCCTCCAAAAATTCCATTAAATCTTGCCAAGTTATCGCATAATAAGACTTATTTTGAGTCAATTTCATTGGTTTTAATTTTAAACCTAACTTTACCCATGTATTTACAATCCTATCCCGTGAAACATTTAATAGATCAACCATATCAGAAACGGTTATTAAATCATAATTGTTTCGAATCATTGCACCTAATCCCATTCGAACTGCTTTTACTTTTAATGCAAAAACAGTTCTCTTCATCTTTTTAGCAATATATTCTATCGATTTTGTCCCCCATAAATCTGAGAGCATCGTTTCTTCTTCTAATGTCCACTTTCTTCTATCTTGTATCAATGGTATTCCCAATTTTCTTGCTTTTAGATATATTGCATTTTCTGTCCTGTTCATGATTTTAGCAATTTCAGTATAAGGATATTGACCGGATAATTCCTTTAAAGTTTCGATTTCCTCTTCTGTCCAAGCATTGGAAGTAGGAAGTTCGAGTCCATGAGATTCTGCCACTTTAGAAACTGCATACCAGGTACAACCAAATTTTTTCTTCATACTATAAGGAGATTCTTTTCCCCAATTTTCTATTATATATTGAATTTGTTCCTCTGTAAATTCATATTTTTTACTAGACAAAATATCACCTTCTTTCTTTTATATTTTTCTTTTTTACAAACGAAAGAGAAATCGAGTCATCTTGTAGCAATTCAAGATTTTCATTACAATTCGATTGTTGCTTTTCCTGTAAAAAGTATTTTTTTGCTTGCAATAATTGCTGTTTTGTTAAATTATCTAAACCAAAAGATCCGAGTGGCATATTTTTATCAGTTTTTCTTTTTTCTTTCAACCATTCTGGCTCTTTTCCGAAAATATTTTCTTCCAATGTTCTACTATCCCAAATATTTTGATTTGCTTTTAAAAATTCATACAAGTTTGAAATGGAAACAAAAGAATAAATACTATTATTTGACCTCTTGCGAAACTCTAATTTTAAACCCAAAGCCACCCAAGATGTTAAAATGGTAATTCGATTAATTCCAAATATATCAGCAATATCTTGAATTTTTAATCCTTCATAGTTATTATCTATTTGTGATCCCAACCCTAATATAAATACTCTATTAATTATTGCTGATTCTGTACGGTTTAATTTTTTGGCGATTTTTTCAATCGGTTCATTTCCCCATAAATCTGACAACAACATTTCTTCATCAGATGTCCAACGTCTATGTTTATAGTCGATATCATATCCCATCTTTATTGCTTTGGCAGTTATCGCTTCCTCACTTCTTTCTAATATTTGAGCAACTTCAAAGGAAGAATATGTCGTTAGCAATTCTAATAATGTTTCTGCCTCTTCCAACGTCCATGGTTTACTAGATTTACTTTTTGCTTTTAATCCTAATTCATATAATTTATAGCTTATTGATTCATAGGATTTATCCATCATGATTGCTATTTCATTCATATCATATTTTTGAGATAATTCTGTTAATTTATTAATCTCTTCTTCTGTCCAAAATTTTGGACTAATTTGAGCAGACAATCCCATGTAACGTAATTTCGATGAAACAGATGCAGTGGAGCGATTTAAAAAATAGGATATTTCTTTAATTGTAAATTCTTTTGCATATATTTTTAATTGTGATTCCTCTTCCGGTGTCCACATACTTCTTTTTTTGTATCTTATAGATATCCCTAATTCCCTTGCCTTTTTACAAATAGTTTCTTCCGATCTTTCCAACATTTGTGCTATTATATGTAAATCATATTGATCGTGAATTTTTATCAATTGTCTTGTTTCCTCATCTGTCCACAAATAATGTTTATCACGATTCAATTTTATCCCTAATTTCTTAGCTTTATCATAAACTTGTTTTTCATTTTTATTTAAAATTTCTGCAATCTCGTAAGATGTTTTTTCACAACACAAAGATTTAAGAAGGTTCACTTGCTGTTTAGTCCATTTCCAATTTGGATTTTGCAGTCTTTTATCCCCCAAATTTAATTGACTTATTCTTTGCCTTATAGAATTTGCCTTCATATTCATTTTCGTAGCAATTTCTATCACACTCAAATTTTGATTAACAAGTTCAAGCAATTTTTTATCTAATTCCTCTGTCCATATTCTTTTAGAATCGATAAGTTTTATATTATTTTTACTGGCTATAGCAGAAATTTGTTGAATGGATGTTTTATATTTTGTTGCTAATTCACTTCTAGTTTTCGTTTTTGCATCCTTTCTTAATTTTTTTATAACTTCTGGAGTCCACTTTTGTTGTTGACCAACATTTGGCAAATTCAATTCTCTCTTGTATCGATAAACTACACCCAAACTTACTTTTAACTGTCGAGCAATTTCAGTTATGGGCATTTTACCCCAATTGGCTTTAATAAATTGACTATTTTCATCGGTTAATTTTGTATATTCAGAGATCGTATCAATTCCTAATTCAAATGCTTTAGCACTTATTGCACCAACGCTTCTTCGTGGCAAAACCTTTGTTAATTCTGAATAATGACAAGTCCCTGCATACTGTTTTAAAATTGCTATTTCTTCTTCTGTCCAAGACTCTTTTACATACTCAATTCCCAATTCGTTACACTTTGTTAAAATTCTTCTATAGCTTAGTCCTAACATCGCTTGAATTTCTCCAATGGACTTTTTATTAATATTATCTTTTAGATAATCAATCATCCATTTTTTCCAAGGATCTTTTTCAAAATGAAGTTCAACCCCCAATTTTATAGCCTTTTTTTGAATGGACAAAGAACTCCTCCCCAATTTTCTTGCTATCGTTTTCGTAACATATTTTTTTGAATACTCCCGAAGAAGTTGTTCCTCTTCAAGAGTCCATCTTTTGGTAGTTCTTTTTTTTACATTTAATCCCAAAAAAATTGCTCTTCTTTGAACAGTAGAAATTGCACATCCAAATTGCTTTGCCATCTCACTAAAAGGAATAATACCAAAATTATCTTTTATATAATTATCTTCCTCTTCTGTCCAACATCTTTGATTCATGTTTTCACCACCAATGTCATCAAGAAATTATTTTATATTATACCATAAATTTAAACATATTAAAACTCGAACTAATTAATTTTTCAAAAGTCCGAGTTTGACATCTACCTAGTGTCCTTAAGAAGAACGTACAACAACTTTTAGGCAAAAGAAATAGTTATTAACAAAGTATATATAGTATAAAATATTTTTTATAATAATGCTTTAATTTTTTCTTTATCGATTGCCATTAAGAATAATCCTAATTTTGGACCTTGATCTGTACCTAAAAGCATATTATATAAAATTTGAAAATATCTTTTTTGCACCTGCTTTAACTCTTTATCAACTAAAATACCATCTTTTACAACATCATATAGTGCAGTTTGTAAATCATTTGTTGAATTATAATTTTGATTTAGTAGTATTTTTGTATGATCTAACCACTCTTTTTCTAAACGATTTAAAGATTCATAATATTCATTGTTTCTTTCCGTTAAAAGATGAACTTGATAGTCCGCACCGTAATTATTTACCCAATAAGTTGCTAATTCCAATCTTTGATTAAACTCTTTCGTATGAACATTGATATTTTCTTTGCTTAATAACTCTTTTAATAAATTAACGTCAAAATGAACAATGGGAAGAAAGGTTGCTAAATAACTAAAGTTAGGATTGTTTAAATATTCTTCTTTTACATTCGTTAAATCTAAAATACTTTTATTTTTATCGTCAATATTACCATTAAAATATAATTTTACCCATCGATCAAATTCACTATAATATCTGATTACATCATTGTCAAGTGCTATATCAAAGGCATGCATATTATCAAACCGAGCATAAAACCACCAAATAATATTTTTATCATATACTTTTAATAAGTCGGTAATTGTAAGAACATTTCCTGTAGAGGATGACATTTTCGCTCCTCCACCTTTAATACCAATGAAATTATAGGGAATATATACGGGAGGTTCATAATGAAATATTTCTCTAGCTACTCTCTCAGATACTGCTTTGCTACCATTGGAAGCGGAATGATCAATACCCCCTGTTTCAAATGTAACATGTTCTACCATCCATCGCATTGGCCAATCAACTTTCCACTGTAATTTAACATTAGTGGCATTCTCAATATTCAATTTGTTCCTATAACCACAATTACAAGAATATTCAACTTCGCCAGTACTAGAACAATAACTTAAAATTTTCGTTGTATCTTTTTTACAATGAGGGCAATAAATACTAATAGGATAATAATTCTTTCTTTCCTCTTCCGTAGAATCTTGAGTTCTAAAATCATCAATAATATGAAATATTTTATCTCGATTATCCATTGCGATTTTAATATATTTATTATATCTTCCACTTTGATATTCTTTTGCTTGATAAATACATTCAACTTCAACATCCATAGCCTTTAATTCATTCAAAAATCTATTTTCCATATAAGAAGCATAAGATTCATTTTCTGTAAAAGGACTCGGTATTTCAGTATAGGGCATTCCAATATATTGTTCATAACTTGGATCAATATTACCAGGTACTTTTCGAAATCTATCAAACTCATCAAAGGATAAAATATATCTTACTTTTTTGCCCAATTTTTTTAATTCTTGGAGAACAAGATAAGGTGTAGCTATTTCCCGAAAATTTCCAATATGTACAAAACCACTTGGACTTATACCACTTGCAACAGTATATATTTCTTCATTTGGTCTTTCCTCAATAATTTTTAAAGCAACTTCTTTTGCCCAATTCATTTTCCTCATTCCTTTCCAATAAAAAGTGACCTAAAACATATTGATTGTTCTAAGTCACTTACCTTTTAATAGAAATAAATTTTTGTAAAATCTATTTTGAAGATATGCTAAAACAACCAATAGCAATGATTGATTTTTTGTTCTTCTTTATAGATTTCTTTATTTGGTTGTTTAACATAATAATCTTCCTTTCATTTATCATTGTAACATATTTACACGAATTTGTAAAGGTAATAAGGTAAATAATGTAATAAGGTAAATAAAACAAAAGGTACCTTTTATTTTTTTTTGAAAATTTCAAGTTTCATATCAATTTGGTGCGAGTCACGTAATAATCTACAACATCAGTAAAAATTGATATAAAAATCAATTACTAACCAGGTTTAACATATATTTTGATAATCCTCCTAATTATAATCTTTTTTCACTAATATCTTTCAAATCTTTAGAATAATTTGGATTTGCAATGAATTGTTTTGCATCTTTATCTATATATCCTACTATATATTGACTTGGAATGACATATTTGGGATTAAAACCAACTTGTTCAAGACCTTGTCCTGTACCACAGATTGTTATGTTTGCATCATAATTTTGAACAACAGGATATTCACTATTTGGAACAGCAATAATAACAACAGCATGTCTTCCTACATTATCATGACCATACGAATAATTTAATATTTCAGGAACTGATAATTCCTTTTTTGCAGTTCTACTTATATCATTATATTGCATATATAAACCAGTATCTAATATTTTTTTTGCAATATCTTGAGATGGTGCTCCATGATAATAATAAGAAATATCCTTATCTGTATGATTCGTTAGATTCTGTAATTGTTTTATATATTCAGGATATTCCATTTTTACTTCATCTATTAAAAAGCCATTTCTCATTTTTGAAATTTGTTTTATATACTTATTCTTTACTTCAAACATCTTTGAAAAATTTGGAAGCATTAGAAAAAAAACTAATTCATCTTTATAAAAATTTTTTTCTTCTTCTCCTAATTCTTTTTGAGAAGAATCAGCAAATGGATCAAATTTATCTTTACTTTCTAAATTATTTTCTGCATCATTAAACATAAATAATTGTGCAATATCAATATCTAGTGTCTCCAATTTAGAAGCAATATACTCTCTTAAAAGATCCATAATACTAGTTGTAGGATTATGCGTAAAATCCATATTAACAATAGAATCAATTGTAAGAATTCTCTTATCAACTGGTAATTCTTTAACCCTATCTATATTTTTTATAAATTCATCTTCAAAATTTTCTATATTATTAAATGAAATGTCTACACTATTATCTTCTTTTACTTTTTCTAATATAGTATCAAAGACCATTTTAGTAGATTGATTTATATCGACATTATAATCAATATTATTTTCATCACATCTTTTTTTTAAAAGATTTAGTATTTTTTTATACATTTCATCATTTCTAGAAATTCCTCCGTCATATACTCCCTCTATATATGATTCAAAATATGGATTAAAAAAGGATTTTTCTTCAGTATTACTTTGCGTTTGTATTTTTTCTATTTTATTCATTTTTAACCACCTTAACAATTACAATTTAATTGTACCATAAATTCGAACATTTTAAAACTCGAACGAATCAAATAAATTGAAAAGTCCGAGTTTCAGCTTCCATTTGGTGCCCGAAGTCGGACTTGAACCGACACGGTATTGCTACCAATGGATTTTGAGTCCATCGCGTCTACCATTCCACCATTCGGGCAATTTCGATTTTTATTATAACATAATTTTTTTGATTTTTCTACCCTCCACTTCAAAAAAATCAAAAAAAGTGCAAAAGATTTTTTTAATAAATTGCACTTTTTATTGGATTGTCTGATAAGATTTTGTAACTTCCTTTAATTTTTCCCAAATTTTAACCATTGCATACGTATCCAGTTCACAATATTTAAGTAGATTTTCCCGCACTATTTTTTGTTCTTCTTCCTTTAAATTTTCCAAATTTGCATAAACACTCATAGCTTCACTACCATTATGAACCATTTCTAAATGATGATAATTTAAACTAGGATCATTCGGAAACAATGCCGGTAAAACATATTTAATAGAATACGATCCATGCATCTCTTCCGTATAGTAATCCTGATTATAAAAAGGAATCATTAAATCTTTTATATGTTCATAAATATTCATTAAAGGCTTTTCTAAATCTGGAAATAAAGAAGCAAGATTTTTAATCACAGATTTTTCAAAACTCATATTATAAGCAAGGACACAAACATTTTCTGGAATATCTCGAACAAGAGCTTCTGCTAAACTTCTTCTAGGATCTACTCCTGCCTCTGCTAAAAATTCTTTATGTTCTAATTTTTGATTCTCCCCCACAATATAATGTAAAGAATATTGAAAAGGAATCTGCATATAAGGTCGAATTCCATCGTATTTCGGAATTGCCTGCTGAAAGGTTTCAAAATCTAAGAAATAAAGGGGATAAGATAAAGTATTTAAAAAGGTTTGAATAGCATCTTTTTGAATTGATGGAACTAAATGAAAAAGTTCAAACTCCATTTGTTTTCGATAGCGAGGAGAAATATTTTGTTTTAATAAATCCTCATAAGCATAAATTCCCTGTTGATAAAATTTAAATTTTGTACTATTTCTCATTCCTCGAATCTTAAAAATATTTTTTTCCGGTAAATTTCTAGTACAGTATTCAAAAAAAGGACAAGGGTAAGGTTGAACACAGTGATTATCCAAAACACTTTCTGGTTCCTTTGAAATAGACATGTACTGTTTTATTTTGAGCAAATTTTCTTTTACTTGCGTCTGTCTATCAAAAACACTTTTTGTAACATCTTCGATGATAAATAATTCTTTTAATTGAAGTTCTCCTCTTCGAACATAATTCTTATTAATATAAACAATACAAGCTTTTTTTATAGAGTAACCCAAATTTGAAAGAACATAAACTTGATAAGAAAGATCATCCAAAAATACATCTTTTAATTCCGTAGCACTTTTAACTTCATAGACCTCAACTTGTTTTCCTTTTTTTACAAAAATATCCACACTACAAAAGTTCTCTTCATAAACAAAAGAAGCTTCTGTAACAACGACATTTTCTTTTCGAAGCAATTTTTTAGTATCTTCTACCATCACTTTCAAATCTCCATGAAACGCTACATCTTCATGTTCTAAAAATAAATCTTTCGCAAGTAATCCGACCTCTACTCCATTATCTAAAATCGACTGACTCGATACTTCAAATTTTATATCTGGTCGATTTTCTTTTAACCATAACATTTTATTACACTGAACAGCATCACAATATTTGGACTTCGATAATTTCACTTCCTATTTTCTCCTTTCAATTTTCTTATAAAACAAGTATATAAAATCCTTTTTCCCTTCGTCAATAGAGAAAAAGAAAAAAAACTCTAAAACTAGAGTCTTTAATCAGCTTTGGCAAGAGTTACATTAGTTGTTTTTATTTTACTATCTCTCATATAAGTAAGTTCTACCGTATCCCCCACATTATATTGATATAGTTCATATTTTAAGTAAGCAGCATTTTTTACTTCTTTCGTTCCTACTTTTAAAAGAACATCTCCCTTTTGTAAACCAGCTTTATCTGCACTACCACCTTTAGTTACACTAACGATAACAACTCCACTATCGATGCTTTCATCTAAAATAATTCCCTGACGAAACAATTGATAAATCGTAGCACTATTAATATTGGACATTTCAATTCCAATTAATGGTCTCTCAATCTTCTTACCTTTTTCTAGAACCTCTGCATAATTCATAGCATCTTCTATTGGAATCGCAAATCCCATTCCTTCAATTTTATCCTCAACAAGTTTTAAAGAATTAATTCCAATAACTTCTCCGTTAACATTAAGAAGAGGTCCTCCACTATTTCCCGGATTAATTGCAGCATCAATTTGCAATACTTTCATAACCCAATCTTCTTCACTGGCTACACTTACGGATACCATTCTATTTTTTCCAGATAAAGTACCTTTTGTAACTGTTCCACGATATTCGTATCCAACAGGAGTTCCAACGGTAAATACAGTATCTCCAACATTGGTTTCTTCACTATTTCCAATTTCTGCAACTTGACTTACTTTATCGGCATCAATTTTAATAACCGCTAAATCTAAATACTCGTCACTTCCTAAAACAGTTCCTTCAACTTCTTCATCATTAGATAAAATAACAACAATTTTGGTTGCACCACTTACAACATGATGATTGGTCATAACATAAGCATTTTGATCATCTTTTTTATAAACAAATCCACTTCCACTAGAATATAACGTATTTTTCTGGTAATTTTGAATCGTTACTGCTGCATCATAAATTTTTCCAACAGCAGTTGAGATTCCTGTTTCATCGATTTTAATATCACTACTACATTTAACAACACCCGTCGTCTCTGACGGTTGATAAACAACTTTCGTTTTTTCACTTCCATCTAAAACAAGATAATAAGTAAATCCACTTCCAATAACAAAAGCTGCAACAATAAATAAAACATTAATTATTCTTTCTCTCATTTTTCCACCTTCTTATGAATATTTTTAATTTCCATATAATTTTTAGGAAATCCCATTCTATCTAATACTTTGTCAATAGATATTGTATGTAAATTATATTCTAAATTATGCACTGCTCTTTCAATTTCAATCATCATATTTTCAACTTCTTCTTGACTTAAAAGTTCTTTTAACATAATAATGACTGCAAAAATATCATTTTTCCCCTGAATATATCCATCCTCATCTTTTGGGATTTTTAAAAGGGAATGATAAACTGTTCCACGAATCGACTTTTGCGTTTTATTTTCATAAACAATCTCTTCATGAGCACACAAATTTCTGTAATTTGCAAGAATTGGTAAATAATCTTCTAAAACATCGACTTCGATTCCAAAAATATCGGCTATTGCACATTTGTCTTCTTTTTTTAGAATCAGGTATAACTCTCCAACGATTCCAAACGACAGAACTTTGACCATAATCCACAAATGGATATAACCATAATTGTTCATGTAATGGAAGGTTGCAGTATGTTGATTAGCATTCACTCGAACCTGTCTTTTCATCTTCTTTATAATATCATTTACTTGTCTTGATTTTTCCGGATCCGACGTAAAGTTTTTTGCCTTTAAGTAATCCACTTCTTTATATCCATATTTTTTCGATAGTTGATAAGAAATAACCGACTTTAAATGATTTTCAATAATGAGAAGATTTTTAAAAATAATATTTCGAAAAACCCGATCAAATAGAAATAAACTATAAACTTCTTCAAAGGTTGTTCCTTCTATATATTTTTCTTTATTCTCGCTCATAAAAAGATGTCGATAACCATTAATAAAGAAATAATTTTCACGAAGAAGAATTTCTTTGGCATATTGAACGTCCGAAATGGTAAGTCCTTTAAATTTTAAAATTTCGATTTGCTCATTTAAACTCTTGAATATTTTCTCCATTTTATCACTTTCTCTTTCCTACGTTTTTGATTATACCATAAAATGCATAGAAAATATATGAAAAAATTATGAAAAATTGTGGTAAATTTCGCGTTTTTTTGATTTTGACAAAATTTCCTTCGATATTTTTTAAAGAGGCCTTTCTTTTCTTAAGATTTTTCGATATAATTTAGCAAGAGGGTGATTGAAATGGCAAGTACTGTTACACATGCTTATTTTATACTTGATGTCTATGAAAGATTGGATATTCGAACCAAAAAACTTTTAATGAATCAAAAAGGTCTTTTAAAAATCGCTGCTCAAGGAATGGATCCCTTTTTCTTTTACCGCATTCTCTATTTTAAAAAAGGAGAAAGAATTCGAGAATTTGGAACATACTTTCATGAACATTTATGTTTTGAATACTTTGAGACTCTCATCCACTATATCAAATACAATGGTTATGCTTCCAATCCAGAAGTTATGGCCTTTCTTTATGGTGCCTTAAGTCATTACATACTCGATTCTACAATTCATCCCTATATTATTTATAAAACCGGAGATTTTGATAAAAATGATCCCAAAACATATCGCTATAATATGTTGCATGGAGAAGTGGAATCCATGTTGGATAACTACTTAGTTGCATTAAAAGAACATATTCCACCAAAAAACTTTCGAGCCGATCTATTTTGTTTTGAAAATGTTTCCTTCTCCCCTACTTTAAAAGAAGTCATCGACTTTACATTTAAAGAAGTTTTTGATGTCCACAATATGACCAAATTTTATACAAGATCCATTCATGACATGAAACAATTTTATCGAATCTTTCGATATGACCCAACAGGAATAAAAAGAGAATTCTATAAAATCGTCGATCGCTTATCTCCTCCCTATTTTAGAAGAAAGACCCCCTTATCTTATCATTTAAAAATCCAATATTCCTATTTTAATTTAGAACATAAAGTATGGTATCACCCAACAACAAAAACAATTCGAAAAAAGACATCTCTCTTAGAACTCTATACAATAGCATTAACAGAATGTGTAGAAACCATTCAAAAAATTCAAGATTTTATTTATGAAGATCAAGGAAATCTAAAAAAAATTTTAAAAGATGTTTCTTATACAACAGGAAGAAATACAAAAAAAGAATATCCATTTCAATATTTTGAATTTTAATATTCGTATATTTTTAAAAAAATAAGAAATACTACAACTAGGTGATTCATTATGTTTTATAAATATATGATAACAAAATTAAACGATAAAGATGTAATTTATTTATATTGTACCAATGATTATGAAATTTCCAATGACCTATATTTACAGTATGATGAAAGAGATATTGCTTTACAAGCCAAAAATTATTTAGACAATGTAGGAATTCCTTATAAAGGACACGATATTTTTTTAGTCGTAGATAATGTAATTGTAGGAAGAGTGGAATTATCAAAAATTCTAAAAAAGCCAAAATACTATGAATATGCTCATTTTGGAAAACGTTATCAAGAAGGTTTTTATGATTCCACCAACCATCCAGTAATTAAGTTTATTGATTTTGAAAGAAGTACAGGGGTCATTGAAAAAGTAAAATTTTATGAATATTTATTCGGCGTTGTTGCAAGAGAAATGCCCTACATCAATCATCCAGAATGTTTAAAAGCACAAGCTGTAATTGCAAGAACTTATTTATTAAAAACCTTAAGAGATAAAAAAAGAATTAAAGAAATGAATAAATACCAATTATATTTTGACCAAGAATATTTAAAAAAATTATGGGAAGAAAAATATTATGATTATCGTTCCAATATTCTTGATGCCTTAGTTGCAACAGATAAAGAAGTTTTAACTTTTCAAGGAGATTATATAGAATGTTATACCCATTATCAAAACACAGGAAAGACAGAAGACTCTAAAAATGTATTAAAACTGGCTTACCCCTATTTAGTAAGTGTAGATAGCATGGACTACAAAGAACCAGATTTTCTTCGATATCGAAAGATTTCAAACAGCGAATTATCTCAAATTCTAAATTTACCAATTACTCCCAATACAAAAGTTAAAATTCTTAGTACGACCAGTGGAAATAACGTCCAATATATTCAATTTGATAATAAAGTGTTTGATGGTTTAATCTTATCGAGAGCTCTTGGTCTTGTTTCCAATCATTTTACCGTACAAATTCATGAGGATTATACAAGTTTTTTAACCAGAGGCTGTGGACTTGGTCTAGGACTTAGTAAATGTGGTGCCAAAACAATGGCAGAAGCAGGATACAACTATAGACAAATTTTAGAACACTACTATCCCAATACAACCCTAGTAAAAGTTACTGAAAATACTCTATAACAGCATCCGTAATACTTGAGGCTATCTTCTTTTGATAACTTTCTTTCTGCATGAGATATCTCTCATCTGGATTGGTTAAAAAGCCACACTCAATGAGAACTCCGGGAACAGTTGTATTTCTATACATATACAAGTCTGTTTTTAAAAGTTTCCGTTTGGTTTTTAAATCTTTCTTAAAATGTTCCATGAGAATGGTTCCAAACACTTTGTTATTTTTATTAATGGGATGATACAAAACTTCTGCACCTTTTTCACTTGCTTTACTTCCAGCATTAATGTGAATCGAAAGGTAAAGTTCTGTATCATATTTTTTATACATAAGAAGTCTTCGATAAAGATCTCCTCTTTTTTTCTTGGGATCCCACCTACTTGATAAATCCTCATCACTATCTCTTGTCATATAAACAATGGCTCCCTTTTCCATCAAGGCATCTCGAAGTTGAAAAGAAATTTCTAAAACAATATCTTTTTCCATCAATTTTCCATACATCGTTCCAGGATCTCTCCCACCATGTGCAGGAATAGGAAAAGTCCAAAAATATCATTATTTCTTAAAATTCAATGTTCCATTC
>CANQHK010000003.1 GCA_947623645.1 uncultured Bacilli bacterium | reverse complement strand
AGATTGTATTTTTATAGATGGAGAGTAGAAGAATATTTTCGAAGTAAGAAGCAGGAATATGAATTTGAAAATATGAGAGTAAGGACATTAAAAGCAATGAACAATCTCAATTTAATGCTGATGATCCATTTAGGACAAACGGCAATGTTGATAGAAGATATGGATAAAAAATTACTAAGTATTAAAATAATAGAGAGAAGTAAATCACTGAAGAGAAAAGTGATAGTATGGCTAAGCCAAATGGCAAGAGGAATCAGTGAGATATTAAAATATGCTCATACAGGGATAAAAGAATATCAAAAAATAGAGAGACGAGAAAAATATAAGCAAATCGTATTAAAATTATAGAAAAAAATTAAACTGAATCATAGAAAAAAAGAACATTTTTGGATGTTCTATATTGGCGTGGAGAAATATTATATTTTGTAAAAAAATTATCGAATTTATCTCAAAAATTTAGATAAAATAAAATTTACTTTGATTTTTGTTGTAAAAAACCGAAACTCAAATAAAAATATAGTTGCATTTCTAAAGTAAATCGTATAAAATAGAACTGTAATGCCGATTTAGTTTAGTGGTAAAACAGGCCCTTGGTAAGGGTCAGAGGCAAGTCCGATTCTTGCATTCGGCACCAGATGGATATCAAACTCGGACTTTTTGTGGTTCGAGTTTTTAAATTTCAAAATAATCTTAAAGAGTGTTTTTAAGAGAATGGAGTTCTTCTATAATATCATCGATAATTTGTCCTTTTTCTTGATTCGAAAGTTTCGAAAAAGTAGGATTCATAGTGATATTTAGAGAAAACTTTTCATTTGTAACAATACCTTCAGAGTCGTTATGAAAGATCTTTTGATCTTCTTCTGAAGTAAAAAAATAAGAAACAGGAACTTCTAAAATTTTAGCAAGATTAAAAAGCATTTCTAATGTCATGCCTCTTTCTCCATTTTCATACTTCGATATAGTTTGCCTAGAAATATAATAAGGTATATAGTGAGTATCTTTACTTGCAATCAATTTCTCTACCACATCTTGTTGGCGCATTCCTCGAAGGTTTCTTAAATTTCTTAATTTTTCCCCAACCATTTGATTAAAAGTTTGTTCTTTCTTCATAAGTTTATCCTCCTTTTAAATTATATCATTCAAAATCTTAAAAAGAAAAGAAATTCTGCGAAAAAAGGTGAAGAAAACATCTCCTCAAGAAAGAAATTTCATGATATACTAAAAATAGTAAAGAAAGGTGAGAAGCGATGGAAAAAAAAGAATTACAAAGAGAAATGGATAAAATAAAAGAAGCAATCAATGATTTATGGAGGTCACTTTGACACAGATAGCAAATTAAAAAGACTTGATGAATTAAAGAAAATGATGAATGACGTCAATTTTTGGAACGATAAAGAGAAAGCAGACCAAATCATCAAAGAAATGAATGAAACGAGCAAAATGACAGATAATATTAAAGAGTTAAAAGAAAATGTTGAAGGAGATCAAGAACTTTTAAACTTAACGGATGAAACAGATACTGAAATGCTTAAAACTTTTGAAGAAAATTTAGAAAAATACAAAAAAGAATTCGACTCTCTTACAATTTTTCTTCTTTTAAGTGGAGAGTATGATGCCAATAATTGTATTTTTGAAGTTCATTCTGGTGCAGGTGGAACCGAAGCTTGCGATTGGGCCAATATGCTATACAGAATGTATACAAGATATTTTGATAGTCAAAATTTTCAATATGAATTATTAGACTATCAAGCAGGAGAAGAAGTAGGAATCAAAAGTGTTTCTTTAAAAGTAAAAGGAAGTTATGCTTATGGT
Source organism: uncultured Bacilli bacterium (assembly GCA_947623645.1). GTDB lineage: Bacteria > Bacillota_I > Bacilli_A > RF39 > UBA660 > MGBC162581. The sequence goes on along the minus strand of CANQHK010000003.1, from coordinate 30,131 downwards.
TACTTGAAAGGAGAAAAAGGAGTTCATCGACTTGTTCGACTTTCTCCCTTTGATGCTGCAAATAAAAGACATACCTCTTTTGCATCTGTTGACGTAGTACCAGAAATAAACAAAGAAGTAGACATTGAAATCAATGAACAAGACTTAAGAATTGATGTCTATAGAAGTAGTGGTTGCGGTGGACAAGGGGTCAATACAACCGATTCTGCAGTAAGAATTACGCATTTACCTACCAAAATCGTAGTAACTTGTCAAAATGAAAGAAGTCAAATTCAAAATAAAGAACAAGCAATGAAAATTTTAAAAAATAAACTTTACTTATTAGAAATGGAAAAGAAAAATAAAGAGTTAGCAGAAATTCAAGGAGTCCATCAAAATATTGAATTTGGTTCTCAAATCAGAAGTTATGTAATGCATCCTTATTCGATGGTTAAAGATCATCGTACCAACGTAGAAACAAGTAATGTTCAAAAAGTATTAGATGGAGACATCGGAATATTTATAGAAGGTTATTTAAAAGGAGGAAAGGAAGATGTTTTTTAAGAAGAAAGAAAAGACAGAAAATATTGTAAAAGAAATTTATAAGAAATTTCGAATCCGTCGATATATTCAATTATTAGTAGGAATCTTTTTAATATCGATTGCATTTAATCTTTTCTTATTACCCAACAATATTGTTTTTGGAGGAGTTAGTGGTATTTCCATTATTATTAAACAAATTTTTGGTTTTAATCCATCCATTTTTATCTTCTTATCCTCTTTAATTTTACTCGTTGTAAGTTATATTTTTCTAGGAAAAGAAACAACCAGTGCAAGTATTGTAGGATCTCTTCTTTTCCCAATCTTCGTCGAAGCAACAGCAGGAATCAATACCATTATCAGTATTGGCGATGCCGAATTACTTTTATCTGCAATTTTTGGTGGAGTCCTTTATGGTTTAGGAGCAGGACTTGTCTTTAAAGCCGGATTTACAACCGGAGGAACCGACATTATCAATCAAATCATTTCCAAATATTTTCATACCAGCATGGGTAACGCCATGTTAGCAAGTGATGGTTTAATTGTATTAAGTGGAGTTTTCGTTTTCGGAGTAAATAAATTAATGTATGCTTTAATTACCATTTATATCATTGGTCTTTTAACAGACAAAGTGCTTCTAGGAATTTCTGATTCTAAAGCATTCTATATTATTACAGAGTACGATGATGAAGTTCGAGACTATGTTTTAAATTATTTAAACCATGGAGTAACAATTTTTGATGCCAGAGGAGGATTTACCAAAGAAAAACAGAAAGTTTTACTTTGTGTCGTACCAACCAAAGAATATTTTAAATTAAAAGAAGGAATTCATGAAATTGATAAAGACGCATTCTTCGTAGTAACAGATGCCTACGAGGTGTTCGGTGGTGAATAGAACAATTCCAAATATCAAAGATATCGCTAAAACAATTCAACAAAAAAGATTAATTCGCCGTATTTTTATTCTTTGTGTTTGTTTGTTTGTATCATCAATCATTTATAATTTCTTCCAAGTAAAAGCACAACTAGTAACCGGAGGAACTTCGGGAATTGCAATAATCACACAATATCTATTTGAGTGGGATCCTTCTTTAGTAATTCTCATTACTTCAGCAACATTATTAATACTAAGTTTTTTCTTATTAGGAATAGAGCAAACAAGTGGTGCTATTATTGCAACCTTCATCTTTCCATTCTTTGTAAAACTAACCAGTGATTGGCCCCATATGATTCCTGTAGAAACAACTGATATGTTTTTAATCTCGATTTTTATTGGAGTTGTCGACGGAATCACCAACGGACTTGTCTACAAAAATGGATTTAACAACGGAGGAACGTCAATTATTAGTCAGCTCCTCTTCAAATATCAAAAAATTTCTATCAGTACCACAAGTTTCGTTTTAAATATGATCATTGTCTTAACTGGAGGTTTCTTCTTTGGCTGGACGATGGTCATGTATGCAACCATTATTCTATATATCAATAGCATCGTAACAGACCGTGTTTTAATTGGAATTTCGAGAAACAAAAATATCTTTATCATGACCTATAAAGAAAAAGAGATTCGAGATTATGTCTTAAATACTCTCCATCATGGCATTACAGAATTTGATGTAAAAGGTGGTTTTGAGTTTCACAAGAAAAAAGTTTTAATGACCGTGATACCAACCAAAGATTATTTTCGCTTAAAAGAAGGAGTAAAACTCATTGACAAAGATGTATTTGTAATCGTTACAGATTCTTATCAAACTTCAGGTGGGGCATAAAAGATAAAAAAAGACTATCTATTTGTCTTTTTTTTTGTTATAATAGGTAATGTAGAAAATATTCTACTGAAAGGAAAATGAAAATGACATTAGATAGTATAATAATGATAATAAAAAAGATTATAGATATCTCCATCGTTTGGATACTCATCTATCAAATCTTGAAAAATATTCGAAATAACGTCAAGTTAAGTCTTCTGTTTAAAGGAGTAGCAATCATCTTAATTTTAAAAATTGCAAGTGATATGTTTGGACTTTCCACAACAGGACTTCTTCTTGAATACGTAATTATGTGGGGACCACTTGCTCTAATTATTATTTTCCAACCAGAAATTAGAAATGTTCTAGAACAGTTAGGAAGAACCCAATTATTAGGGCGACACAAAATATTAACGGTCGATGAAAGAGAACGTCTCGTTTATGAAATTGTCCAAGCCGTTGATTATATGAGAAAAGCAAGAATTGGAGCATTAATCGTCATTGAAAGAGATTATTCCCTATTAAATTACATCGAAAAAGCAAAAAAAGTCTATGCCGATTTAAGTAGTGATTTATTAATTTCCATTTTCTTCCCAAATAACCCACTTCATGATGGTGGAGTCATTATTCAAGGAAACAAAATAACTTGTGCCGGAGCGGTATTTCCAACAACGAGTAGCACGAAAGTTAACAAACGTTTTGGAACAAGACACAGAGCAGCTCTTGGAATTGTCGAAGAAACCGATGCCATCAGTGTTGTCGTATCCGAAGAAACGGGACGCCTTTCCGTTGGAGTTAAAGGAGAATTATTCTATAATCTTTCTTTAGATGATGTTCGAATGATGCTAATCGATGAACTTCGTCCAAAACAAATGGAGGACTATTTAGAGGAAGAAGCAAACGAGGAGGACATATATGAAGAAGATAAATAAATTCTTTTATGGAATCGCGAACGTATTCGATAAAATTATTATCACCCCAGTAACCAAACTAATTTTAAAAATTACAAATTTTATAAAAGATAACAGCAAAGGAATCGAAAGATTCTTAAATAATCAGCAAACCTTAATTGTTTTATCCTTAATCTTTGCTTTCATTGTCTTTGCTATTGTTGAAAGAAATTCCAATATCATTATTAACAATTCTGCAGAAATTTTATATGATAAAGTAGTAAATGCCGAATACAACGAAGAAGCATATGTTATTGAAGGTTTACCAGAAACAGTAGATGTAACATTAATCGGAAAAAGAGCCAATCTTTATTTAGCAAAACAATTTTCATCGAATTTACAAATCTCTGCTGATTTAAGAGATTTAGAGCCAGGAAAACACAGAGTATCATTAAAAACAAACCGAGGTTTATCCGGAGTAGATTATAAAATTGATCCATCTACTGCAACTATTGTCGTATACGAAAAAGTATCCGAGACCAGAGAAGTCGATTACGATGTTTTACATAAAGATAAATTAAATACCAAATTGGTTATCAACAACATTGATTTAAGTAGAAATGACTGTATTATTAAAGGGGCAGAATACAAATTAGCAACGGTTGCAACCGTAAAAGCCCTTGTCGATATCAACAATATTAACAATCCAAAAGAAGGAACGATTAATTTAAAAGATGTCCCATTAATTGCTTATGATGCAAGTGGAAACACCGTTGATGTTGAAATTGTACCAGCAAAAGTAGATGCAAATATCGAAATTAAATCCCCTAGTAAAACAGTGCCAGTAGAAGTTGTACCAAAAGGAGAATTAGCCTTCGGTAAAAGTATAGCATCCATCGAAACTAATGTACCAACCGTAACAATTTATGGAGATGAAGATATTCTAGAATCTTTAGAATCCGTTCCTGTAGAAATCGATGTTACGAAGTTAGCAGAAAATAAAGAATATAACTTAAATATTCCAAAACCATCTGGAGTAAGAGATATGAGCGTCAAGACAATCAACATCAAATTAACCGTATCTGATGTAACGACCAAAGAATTTACAGAAGTTCAAATTAAATCGATTAATTATGACTCTTCAAAATATCGTGTTCAAGCAGCAAGTGAAGCAGATAGTAGTGTAACTGTTATCGTTAAAGGAAGCGCTGATGTTCTAGAACAAATTCAAAAAGAAGACATCTATGCAACCATTGACCTTTCCGGATATGAAGAAGGAGAATACGAAGTAGAAGTAAAAGTAACAGGAAAAGATTTAAAAGCAACGTATGAATCCAAAACCAAAACCGTTAAAATAAGAATTCGACCCGCTTCTTAAAAAAAGGTAAAAAAAAACGAGTTCACAAAAAGTGATGCTCGTTTTTTAATCGTCTAAATCTTCAAATAATAAACCAACATTGATAATACCTGCAATTCCAACTAACACATAAATAATTCTTGTAACAACGTTCTCATCACCAAATAGTGCAGCAACTAAATTGAAGTCAAATAAACCAACTAAGCCCCAATTCAAAGCACCAACGATTGTAAGAACTAAAGCCACTTTTTGTAATGTTGCCATTTTTTTTCCTCCTTCTTATGTTTTCAGTATTATGATAATCAAATTTTTAAATATTATTCATGAATAATCAAGATTTTTAAAGAATAGAATGCAATGAAAACAATAATGAGGTGAAAAAATGAAAAAAAAATTACTGATTCTTTTATGTTTCTTGATGATTTTTGCAACAGGATGTTTTAAGTATGACTCGAAAGATGTACTGCAAGATTTAGAAAAAAAATATAAAAATTTAAAAGCTTATCACGTTGAAGGAGAACTAGAAATCATCAACAACGAAGATATTTTTACTTATGATGTAGATGTAAAATTTAAAAAGGATGATCAATACCGAGTAAGTTTAAAAAATCAAAGCAATAGCCACGAGCAAATCATTTTAAAAAATAGTGATGGTGTTTATGTTCTAACACACCAAAGTACGCAACTTTAAAAATTAAATAAGTTTTAGGTTATATCAATAATTAGTATTTTACATAAAAAGTGAGAATATGCGAAAAAACATATTCTTTTTATTTTTTAAGAAAGAGAGGAATAATTATGAACTATGGAATATTTAGAAGTGAATCAATTATGACTATTAATGATTTAGCATAAATTGGATTACACAAAAGTGAGAAAAGGAAGCATATAAAAGTAATAAAGATATTAACTTAGAATAAACAAAGAATAATATAAAATTTGACGAAAACTATTAGATATGCTATAATAAACCCATTCATTTGCAATGGGGTTGTAAAAATTAATAATATCATCTCATTGTTATTGCAATGAGATTTTTTAGGGGGAAATTTATATTATGAAAGGCGAATTAGTTTTAGTAGATAATATTTTTGATGAAGAAAATGAATTTGAAATAAGTACATCTGCACAAGGTTTTTGTTTGAATGTCTATGTTGATGATGAATGTACATTAGAAAAACAATTAAAAAATAGAAAAACGTTTGATTGTTGTATGGATGCTTTAGAAAAATTTCAAGCAACTATTGGAGATATTAATGAGGATCAATTAAAAGAAATAAAATATATTTCAGAACACTTTGATAACCTTTTAGATAGTGTAGAATTTATTAGATTATCTTTTGAGTTTCAAGATAATATCGATTTTATTAAAAAAAATCCTTTAATACTAACGAAAAAAATTGCTTTAAGTGGAAGATTAGATATTACAGATTATAGTAAATTAATAGAGTTAATGAAGGATTATAAAGATATAGAAGATAAAGTTTATGTATCTTTAATTGGTAATACGAATTATGTAAGCTTATCTGATTGCTATAAAACAATGAGTGCTATTAAAAGGCAAGCAGATGAAATAAAAAAATTAGGTTTATCTCCTATGGAAACAATAATGTATGTATATGATCAAGTAAGAAATAGGGTATATACATTTGAAAATGAAGATGAATCTTATTTTAAATCTAGAGATTTAACAGAAGTAATGTTTGGAGATAAAATTGTATGTGCAGGATATGCAAATATATTTCATGTTCTATTACATTATATTGGTATTGAAAATCGTATAGTATACTTAATCGAAAAAGATAATCCACAAAGTGGACATGCAAGAAACATTATTTATGTTCAAGATGATAAGTATGATATTGATGGTGTTTATTATTTTGATCCAACATGGAATAGTAAAAGAATAAATGAAACCAATGAATACCTATATAGATATACATATTTTGCTAAAACTAGAAAGTATATGGATGATGATAAGAATTATGATTTTAAAGAATGTTCCTTTCCAACATATTCAACAGATATGGATATGGAAATTAGAAAGATAATAGCAGAAGAAAAATATGAGAAATTAATGCCATATACTAAATCTTTAAACTACATGTCAAGTTTAGTAACGAATTCTTCTTTAATAGAACCTATGTGTGTGCTTCCAGTAGCACCAATGTACGGACAATTTGATACAGAAGAATTCTTAAGAAAGTTTGAAAAAGTATTTAGTAAATTTAATAAAGAAATACCTGCCGAAACAATGCTTAAATTATTGAATAGTGTTCGAAAAATTGAATACTATCAAAATCCTGAATGGTATCCATATTCATTAGAAGATATTTATAAAACTTGTATTAGATCAAAATGGGAATTTAAAGATAAACATTTAGATGCAAGAGCAAAAATATTACGAGCAATTTTTGGAAAAGAAGTAAATATAAATCAAGTTGATAATTTTAAAAATTATGGACACGAGAGTGGACTATTTAAAGAAATGGAACAAGTAAGATTAACCAAGGTATTAAGACTTGTTTGTGATAAAAAGAAGAATAGTTAAAATACTATCTTAAGATAAGATCGGAACATACGATTAAGTAACTTTTAGCAAACTGGAATTGTATAGAAAGAAAATAAAAGACCAATTTATACAAAAAAATTATAAAAAAAGTACATGTAAATTTATAGAAGTGTTCTATGAACGAAGATGGAGTAACACTGAATAAATTAATAAGTACTTTTTTATTGCCCTTTCTAGATAAAGAGTTGAATTTTTCCAAAGAAAATGGAAGAAAGAACACGGGAATAGGATTTCAAACGTAGAATGACAGATACTATCTATAGAGTAGGAATATATTTAAGGCCTCAACAAAATTATAACATTCTCCATGTTATTTTTATTTTTTCTATTTTTATTGACGAAAAAGCCTTTGTTTTGTATACTTTAAATAAAGATAGAAAGTCTGGTAGAAGGAATATGGAAAGTAGTACAAAAAGGGTTTATAAATATTTTGATGTTCTTCGGTTGCTCTCTTGCTTCATGGTCTTATTTTATCATTTGCAACTGATTCCTTCTGGCTATTTAGCAGTAGCAACTTTTTTTACTTTAAGTGGTTATTTATCTTGTCTTTCTCTTTTACGAAAAGAAAAAGTTTCCCTTAAATCTTATTATTCCCATCTTTTTATGCGAATTTACCTTCCTTTTGTTGTCATTGTTTTTATTACATTATCCGTTCTTTCATTTTTCCCAGATGTCTCTTGGTTAACTTTAAAACCAGAAACAACTTCCGTTTTATTAGGGTACAATAATTTTTGGCAACTGGGAGCAAACTTAGATTATTTTGCCCGTCATGTAGATTCACCATTTATGCATTTTTGGTATATTTCCATACTTTTACAATTTGACTTAGTTTTTCCTTTTATTTATTTAATTTTCAAAAAAATTGGAGAGAAAGTTCATAAAATTTTTCCTATTCTTTTTTCATTTCTTCTTGGAGTAGCAAGTTTTTTGTTCTTTGTATTTACAAACAAAAATCAATTAATGTTTTCTTATTATCATACTTTTACTAGAGTATTTTCTCTTTTCTTTGGAGTTTCTCTAGCATTCGTTCATTTTTATTATCCTAAAAAAATTTCTAATAAAGTAAGCTACCCATTCTTATTTTTATCCTTTACCTTTTTAACAATATTATTTGTTATTCCTTTAAAAAGTATGCCTCTTGCTTTTCTTATTACAACAATTCTTACCGGTATCTTTATGAATTTTGCAATCCAAATAAAAGAAAAACCAAATATTTTGGATAATATCATCCACTTTCTTTCAAAAGCATCCTATGAAATTTATTTGGTTCAGTATCCGATTATTTTTCTCTTTCAGTTCTTAGAGATTCCCTCTTTGGAAAAAACTTTTTTGATTCTTCTTTTCGTTTTTGCTTCCTCCATCTTTTTCCATTTTGCTTTTAATCATCATCAGAAAAAAGCAAGTAAAGTCGTACAAATTTGTTTCCTTCTTGTTATTCTTTTATTTACAGGGCATGGAATTTACCGATACTATATAGAAAAAGATCATACAGAAGAAATGAAACAATTAGAAGAACAGATGAATCAAAATGAACAAATGCTTTTAGAAAAACAAGAAGAGTATCGTAGAAAAAAAGAAGAAGAGGAAAAAAATTGGGAAGAAACTTTAATCAGCTTTGAAAATTATGAACAAGAACTAAAAAACTATGTTTCTAACCTTCCTCTAATTGGAGTAGGAGACTCCATTATGCTCGGTGCGGTTGAAGGACTCTATAAACAGTTTCCAAATGGTTATTTTGATGCTGCAATTTCTAGAACTGCATGGGTTGCAGAAGATGTTATTAAAGATTTAAAAGCCAAAAATATTTTTTCAGGCCCCGTTCTTTTTAATTTAGGAAGTAATGGAGATTGTTCCGAAGAATGTAAAATTTCATTGATTGAATCTTGCAAAGGACAAGATATTTACTGGGTGAATGTAGTAAATGATAAAAGTGTTCACGTCAATCATTCTATCGAACAGTTGGCACTTCGTTATCCACAAATCCATATAATCGATTGGATGACAGCATCAAAAGATCATCCAGAATATTTTGTAGCAGATGGAATTCACCTTACAAACATTGGAGTGAAAGCCTATGTTCAAACAATATACGATGCAATTTATCAAAAATATTTAGAGGAGTATCAAACCAAAAACGAAGCAATTTTAAAACAACATGAAGAGGAAGAAAAAAAGAAAATTACTTTTTATGGAAATGATTTATTATTAAACGTTTTAGATATAATTGGAGAGGACTTTCCAACAGCTCAATTTGAATTTATCGAAAATGCATCGTCTTCAGAAGTTCTTGAAAAAATCAAAGAAGAAAAGGAAAATAAAACTTTAACACATAATCTTGTGTTTGCCTTTGATTCTAGTTTTTCTTACACTATTTCTGATTTTTCTGATTTTATTGCTTCCTCCCCAGAGAATCATTTCTATATTGTCTTACTAAATTCACAAATGGAAAAGGCATTTTCAAATCTCTCCAATGTAACAATTCTACCATTCTACCAAGATAAAAACTTTGAGAATTTTTGGCTGACAGATAAACTCCATTTAACAGAAGAAGGAAATAAAGCCTTAAAAAAATTATTCACAGATTTTATTTCTTAAAAAACATTTATTTACAAAATAATTACCAAAAAAGTGCATATAAATTTATAGAGGTGCTCTATGAACGAAGAATATAAAGTCAATATCATATTGAACGAAATGGGAGTAACACTGAATGAATTAATAAGTACTTTTTTGTTGTCTTTTCTAGATAAAGAGTTGGATTCTTACGAAGAAAAAAGAAAAACAATCACGGGAATAGGATTTCAAACATAGAATGACAGATACGACCTATAAAGTTGGAATATATTTAAGATTATCTAGAGAAGATGAAAACTTAGGAGAAAGTAGCAGTATTTCCACCCAAAGAGATTTATTATTAAATTATATTCGAGAAAATGATTTGTTCTTTGTTGATGAGTATGTAGATGATGGCGTATCAGGAACAACTTTCAATCGAAACGGATTTAACCGTATGATTAAGGACTGTGAAGAAAAAAGAATTAATATGATTCTTACGAAAGATACATCAAGACTCGGAAGAGATCATATTGAATTTGGATATTATGTAGAAAGATATTTTCCAGAACACAATATTCGATATGTTGCAGTGAATGATGGAATTGATACGTTTAAAACGAATAACTCAGCAAATGATATGCTAGTATTTAAAAGTGCCTTTAATGATATGTATGTAAAAGATATATCCAATAAACTTCGAAGTTCTCTTTATACCAAAAAAAGAAATGGATTATTTGTTGGTTGTTATGCTCCTTATGGTTATAAAAAATGCGAAGAAGATAAACACAAATTAGAAATTGATGATGATGAAGCAAGAGTAGTAAGAAGAATTTTTGATATGTTTATAAGAGGAGATAGTTTAACAAAAATATGTGATATTTTAACAAAAGAACAAATTCCAACTCCAAGTATGAAGAAAAATATGAAGTTAGGGCAAGAAAACGTTCATTACGGAATATGGTCTACAAGAACTATTGATAGTATTCTAAAAAATCCAACGTATATTGGAAATTTAACACAAGGAAGGCAAAAGAAAATTAACTATAAGTCTAAAAAAAGAGTTCATACGAAACAAGAAGATTGGCTCGTTGTGGAAGGGGCAGTACAACCAATTATTGACAAAGAAACTTTTGAATTAACAAGAATGATGTTTAAAAGCAATAGAAATAGAAGAAGTAAAGGAACAGGAATAACTGATAAACTTTTACTTCGAGGATTTATTTTTTGTAAAGATTGTCACCATACAATCGGTTTTAGAGAACAAATTCAAGAAACTAAGAAATATGGATGCGTTCATAGAGTATATGGAAATTGTAATTATTGGGCAAAAAGAAAAAATCAGAATGTTTGTACACCACATTCCGTGAAATATCAAATAATAGAGGATTTGGTATTAGCAAATTTAAGAGAAATGATTCAACAAAATGTGGATAAAAATAGCATAGAAAATCAATTAAAAAATTCCGACAGGTTAAAAAGAAAAAAGGAAAATATAAATCGAGAAATCTTGAAACTCGAAAAAAGTATAGAATCTATAAGAAGAAAAATAGACATTTGCTATAATGATAAATTAGAAGAAAATATTTCTTTAGAGATGTATAAAAGAACATATGATAATTTAAGTTTAGAGATCAAAGAATACGAAAATAGGAAAAAGGAATTTGAAAAAATTCGTTCTGATTTAGAAAAAAATGAAAAAAACAAAGAAGATTATTATATGGAAAAGATAAAAAAATTTTTAAAGCTAAAAAATCCATCCCGTGCACTCCTTAGCACACTAATTGATAGAATAGAAATAGATGAAGAAAAAAACATCAATATATATTATAAATTTAGATAAATTAAAAAAATTTCATTTCATTTTTTATTGCATAGGAGACAAAGAAGATTATTATTTGACCAATCAAATCAACAATAAATGAGCACATTAAAAATATATACAAAGAGGAAGAATTATAAAAACATGATATAACGAGAAAATTCGAAAATTCCGAATTTAGGGATAAACTTCTTATATATAATTATAAAAATCACACTTTTATTGATGGAAACAAAAGAATAGCAGCAACATTATTTATATATTTTCTAGAATTTTATAATATTTTATACAAAGAGGGTAAACAAGTTATTGATAACAATACATTAGTAGCAATCACCTTACTAATTGCCCAGTCTAATCCTAAGGAGAAAGATATATTAATCGATTTAGTAATGAATTTTCTAAATCATATAGAATAAAACAAAAATATAAAATCCAAAAAAGTTAAAAACTTTAGGGAGTTATAGTTCTAACGCCAAGTCTTAATAAAAGTTTCAAATTTCAAAGCGACTGGCCATACAATAATTCACAAGTATATTTAATAAAATCCATCTTAGATGATATTAAAAATGATAAAGAAAAAGATTTTGTAGAAAAAGAAGATAGTTATATGATTACAACAGTAGTTAACTATCCAAACAATCGAAAACTAGTTCGTCAAACGATTACCCTCGATAAAGATTTAAATTTTAAAGAAGTAAAAGTAGTTGATGAGAGTGACATTACTCAAATGAAAATGACATTTACCAATATGGATTTATCTCCAACAATTGAAAAAGATACATTTAACTTAAATAGTATCATGAAAACGCCAACGACAACACCAACTCCATCACCAAGTACATCTCCAAATCCATCAGCTAGTCCAACACCTACGCCTTCACCAAGCACAAGTCCAAGTCAGACACCAGCAGCAACTCCAAATCCAACCACACAAACTGGAACACTAGAAGATGTTATTTATCCATTGTATATTCCAAGTGGAACAAAATTATCCAACCAAGAGAGAGTGAAAAAGTCAGATGGAGAAAGAGTAATTATGAGTTTTGAAGGAGAAAAACCATTTATGCTCGTCGAAGAAACCACAAGTATTCCAGAAGAATTAGAAATCATACCAACCTTTGGAGAACCTTGCTTTGTAACGGATACTCTAGCTTCTCTAACAGATACTTCTCTAACTTGGTCTAGTAACGGAATTGATTATTATTTAGTAAGCGATGTTATGAGTCAAGATGAACTTTTAGAAATAGCTAGAAGTGTAAGTGCCATTCCTACGATGAAATAAAAAAGAAACATACCGAAAACCTAAGAAAATATTGGACATTTAAAAAAATAATGGTATAATAAACATTAGAAGAGGTGGAAATACATGAAGAAAAAAACAAAAATTAAAGAAAGTAGGAATAAAAAGGATTTATTTGGTAAAGCTAATTATAACGAACAAGTAATGAGTGGAGTAAAAATTGCACTTGTCGTTATAGCCGTCCTTGGTATATTTTATTTACTAACGGCAATTAAAACAGGAGAAATTAAGTTTGGTAAAAAAGAAAAAGAACCAGAAGAAGTAGAAATTCAATACGAAGAAATCATTGCTGGTCAAATTCTAAACAGAAAACAAGATGAATATTATGTGCTTATCTTTAATTTCACAGATCCTCAAGCAAGTTATTACTTATCATTAAAAGATAGTTATAAACAAAATACAGAGGCATTACCTTTCTACATTGTCGATTTAGAAAAAGATTTCAATCAATCTCTTCGTATAAATGAAGGAGAAGAATATAAAGAAAAACCAAGCAAAATTACAGATTTAAAAGCAATTTCTCCAACCATATTAAAAATAAAAAATAAGAAAGTAACAGAAAGAATTGAAACTTCAGAAAAAGTATTAGAATTTCTTGAAAAAGAAGCTTAAGGCGATTAATCCGCCTTACCTGCCTCAATAGCTCAGTTGGTTAGAGCACCTGACTGTTAATCAGGGGGTCCTAGGTTCAAGTCCTAGTTGAGGCGCCATAAGAAAATAAAAAAGCATCAGACTAAAATCTGATGTTTTTTTTGAAAAAATTAGTTGATGTCAACTATTAAATCAAGAAAACCTCTTTCGAACAAGGATCTTTGGAGTAATCACTTCATCATCGTCAAAACCATCTAAAATACTTTCTATCGATATTTCAGAATCTAATAAATCATCAACTGTATTAAGTTTTACTAAACAAGGTTCTAAAGGAGAAACTATCTTTTTTTCTTCTTCTAATTGTTTTAAGCTTTCCTGATGTTTTTTATAACAATCATACTGATTTTGCTTTTCCATGTACATTTCATAAACATAATCAATCATCTTTGGAATTGTCGGAGTCATCAATGTTTTTTGAAGAGTAAGTCTATCTTTAAAAGAGAGCTCCTGTACAAAAGGTAAATTTAAAATATCCAAAATCTTTTGACAAATAGGAGCATCGATAGTAGATAAAAACTGCAACCAATCAGAGTAATATTTACTTTCTGCTGGAGAGTAAGAATCAGAATGAAACATTTCTGGAAAATCGCTGTAAATAATTTCTCGAGTTTCTTGGTTTTCTTCCCGAATATCTAAAGAAGAAATAATTTCTGGCAAAGGCAAAGAACGAATAAAATCAATAAGTTCATCAGAACTTTCCGTCGTTAACTCAAATGAAGTTTTGACTGCTTTTAAAACAGAATCTAAAGCTTTTACGGGAAAAACTCTAGAAACAAAGTTCTCATCATCATATAAATCTAGGAGTAAATCAAAATAACTCTCGTTATCTTTAACCTCCAAAAGACTTTGTAAGCAGATTAAAGTTTGTTTTTCATCGACACTAAGAAGTTTGAAAGCAGTATTCAAATAACTATCAAAGTAAATTTCATCTTCTTGGGAAGCTTTTTCAAGAAGATTGACAAATTCTATATCCTCTTTTTCAAAATTATCATTCACCACAAAATCCATAAGACAGATGTAAGAGTCAAGTGCATAAGATAAGGAATCAAAATTCAATAAAAGACGATAAACTTTCTCACAAACTTCGGATTTTTCCTTCATCTGTTTAACTTCATTCCACTTACTTATAAAGTTGTTAATTGCATGAAAAACTTCACTCTCATCATAATAAACATCTAGTAAATCCAAAATCTCTTCTAGAAAATAATCTAAGTATGGACTGAAAAGATCAATAGAAATAGAGTTTAATAATTTTGTATGTTGAAAAGCAAGATCAAAGCAATATTTTCTATCTTTTTCTTCAGGAACATGCTCTAAAATAATTCCAAGGTTAGCGGAAAATGTTTCTCCAATCTTTAAATCATCATCAAAAGCACTATCATCCAAACAAGGAATAAGATTTATATATTCTTGCCACTCTTCTAAACTATTTAGATGTTTTAAAATATTTTCATCGTCAAAGAACTCGAAAATTCTATCCGCAATGTCAATACTCTCAGCAGTGAACATTGATGATAGAAGAAAATCTTTAAGATGAGGACCAACTTTTTTATCCTCAAGGAACTCAAAATTATTAAACCAGTCTAAATGATCATTCTCCCACACAACAAACGTCAAAACAGCTAGTAAATTTTCGTTTTCAGGATCTTCATGAACATGTTCTAGAATCGTATTAAACGTTTCGGAGTCTGTTTTCATTAAAGCTCTAAGAATTTCATTTCTTTTCACAGTATAATATCCTTTTGGTTTTTCCTCCAAAAGCCATTTATCAACACATAATAATTCTTTTTTTGTACATTTATAGGTACCCATATAACCCTCCTTATCTAATATTATACATAGATGAAAAAAAAATTCAAGAAAAAGTAGAGTCTCAAGAAAAAAGTATTCTATTTTTTGAATATTTGTGATAGAATTAAATAGAACATAGAAAGAGGTGCAATATGGAAGAAAAAAGTTCTAAAAAGAAAGAAAAAATAGAAGAAAAGAAAGTGGATACCAGAAAGAAGGTTCAAGATAAAACAACAGAAAAGCCAAAAACAAGGCGCAAAAAATAGAAGAACCACAAGAAAAAGATAAGGACGATGAAGAACCTACTGAAATTATCGTTGAAAAACAAGGTGGATTTAATATTTTAGAAGTCGTCATCATCATGTTCATTACACTTTGCTTCGGTGGACTTTTAGGAAGCGCTTTAACGTATGCTGTTGGAAATAAAGATAAAATTATTACTAGTATACCAGAAGAACTTCGAGAATTCGTAGAAACGTATGAAGATATTACGGATAACTATTATGAAGAAATTGACAGAGATAAACTTTTAGATGCTGGAATTCAAGGAATGATTGGATTTTTAGGAGACAAATATTCTGTTTATATGGATGAAGAAGCAACAGAAGATTTTAATACAGAAGTGGAAGGAACGTATATTGGAATTGGAGTAGAAATCCAAAGACTTGAGGTTGGTGGAGATACAGTCGTTGCAACCGTATTCGAAAATGGACCAAGTGCAAAAGCAGGTCTAAAAGAAGGCGACATTCTAGAAAAAATTGATGGAGAAGATGTTAAGAGTATTACCAATTTATCTGATGTATCCAAAAAAGTTAAAGGAAAATCTGGAACAACTGTAAAATTAACAATTCGAAGAGAAGAAAAAACAATGGATGTAACCGTTATGCGAGAAAAAGTGGACTTAACTTCTGTAGAAGGAAGAATCATCGAAAAAGACGGAGCAAAAGTAGGTTACATTGCAATTGATATCTTTGCTGCAAACTCAACTAGTCAATTTGAAAAAGAATTAGAAAAGTTAGAAAACGAAAAGATCGAAGGGTTAATTATTGATGTAAGAGGAAACACAGGAGGTTATTTGTCGACAGTAGAAGAAATTTCCTCATTATTCCTTGAGAAGGGAAAGAATATTTATCAATTAGATACCAAAGGAATAATTGAAGCAGTAAAAGATAAAACAAAAGCGAAGAGAGATTATCCAGTAACAGTATTAATTGATGGTGGAAGTGCATCAGCATCAGAAATTCTTGCATCAGCCATTAAAGAATCCTATCCAAAAGGCAATGTTTTAGGAGTAAATTCTTATGGAAAAGGAACGGTTCAAAAAGCTTATCAATTAGAAAGTGGAGCAACTGTAAAATACACTATTCAGAAGTGGTTGACGCCAAATGGAAATTGGATCAACGAAACAGGTGTAGAACCGACCATTAAAGTAGAATTTAATAGTGAACCATACAAAGAAAATCCAACAGATGAGAATGATAATCAATTACAAGAAGCTCTAAAAAATATAAAAGAACAATTAGATAAAGAAAATTCTTCAAAAAATGAGAATATTATAGACATACCAGAATAAACTAAAAATAAAAAGAAGTGATTGAAAAGACAATCGCTTTCTTTAAAAAAAGAAATTAGCACTTTTTATTGACAAGTGCTAATTGTTGTTATATAATAGGTACAAGTGAGGTGATAATATGTATCAAAATCAAGAAGAACAAGAAGATGTTCTAAAAAAATATGGACGAAACATCGTGGAAGATGCCAAAAATGGAAAAATTGATCCAGTTATTGGAAGAGATGAAGAAATCAGAAGTATTACAAGGATTCTTTCCAGAAAAACAAAAAATAATCCCGTTCTAATTGGAGAACCAGGAGTTGGTAAAACAGCGATTGTAGAAGGACTCGCTTTAAGAATTATCAAAGGAGATGTACCATCTAGTTTAAAGAATAAGACGATTTGGGAACTAGATATGGCAAGCCTCGTTGCAGGGGCAAAATATCGTGGGGAATTTGAAGAAAGACTCAAAAACGTTTTAAATGAAGTCAAAAAAAGTGAAGGAGAAATCATCATGTTTATCGATGAAATTCACTTAATTGTAGGAAGTGGAGCAACCGAAGGAGCAATGGATACTTCCAATATTTTAAAACCTCTTTTAGCAAGAGGAGAAATCCACGTTATTGGAGCAACGACTTTAAACGAATATCGAAAATATATCGAAAAAGATGGAGCACTTGAAAGACGTTTTCAAAGAATTAAAGTAGCAGAACCAACGGTAGAAGATACCATCACCATCTTAAGAGGACTTAAAGAACGTTTTGAAATCCATCATGGAGTAACCATTCAAGACAATGCTCTAATTTCTGCAGCAACCTTATCCAATCGTTATATCACAGACAGATATTTACCAGATAAAGCCATCGATTTAATTGATGAAGCCTGTGCAACGATTCGTGTTCAAATGGATTCTGTACCAACGGAACTGGATACAAGAACAAGAGAGATTATGCGACTTGAAATTGAAAAAGAATCTCTGAAAAAAGAAAAAGATGAACTCTCTCAGAAAAGATTAGAAAAAATCGAAGAAGAATTAATCGTCAAAAAACAAGAAGAAAAAGAATTGAAAGAATCATGGCAACAGGAAAAAGATTTAAATGATGAAATTAAAAATAAGAAAAAAGAATTAGAAACAGCAAAATTCGAATTAGAGCAGGCAGAAAATGTCTACGATCTTGAAAAAGCAGCACGTCTTCGTCATGGAGAAATTCCAAAATTAGAAAAAGAATTAGCAAGCATTAAAGAAAAAACACAAAACCAAATTTTAAGCGATGTTGTAACAAAAGAAGATATTGCTCGTGTAATTTCAAAAATGACCAATATTCCAATTACCAAACTTGTTAGTGGAGAAAAAGAAAAACTCTTACATTTAAAAGAAAACTTAGAAAAGCGTGTTATTGGCCAAAAGGAAGCACTAGAACTTGTAAGTGATGCCATCATTCGTTCTAGAAGTGGAATTAAAGATCCAAATCGACCAATTGGTTCCTTCATGTTTCTAGGTCCAACAGGAGTCGGAAAAACAGAAGTTGCAAGAAGCTTAGCTTACGAACTATTCGATGATGAAAAACATATGATACGAATGGACATGAGTGAATATATGGAAAAGTTTTCTGTATCAAGACTAATTGGAGCACCTCCTGGTTATGTTGGATATGATGAAGGAGGAGAATTAACAGAGGCTGTAAGAAGAAATCCATATAGTATTGTCTTGTTTGATGAAATTGAAAAAGCCCATCCAGATGTTTTAAATTTATTACTTCAAATCTTAGATGATGGAAGAGTAACAGATTCGAATGGACGACTTGTAGATTTTAAAAATACCATTATTATTATGACTTCGAATGTAGGAAGTGAACATATTCTAGATGGAAAAAGCGATTTAGTAACAGGGGAATTAAAAAATTA
Organism: uncultured Bacilli bacterium; assembly: GCA_947623645.1. Lineage (GTDB taxonomy): Bacteria > Bacillota_I > Bacilli_A > RF39 > UBA660 > MGBC162581. Next base: position 11,471 of record CANQHK010000003.1, on the reverse strand, counting down.
TTTCCGACCAGAGTTTCTAAATCGTATTGATGAAATCATTGTGTTTAATGCTCTAGATAAAGAAAGTATATCCAAAATTTTAGATAAGATTATAAAAGAAATAGAACTACGATTAAAAGATTTAAACATAACGATTGATTTAACAGAAGAAGCAAGAAATTATTTAATATCTGATGGATATGATGTAACTTATGGAGCACGACCATTAAAAAGAACCATTAGTAGAAAAGTAGAATCTACTCTAGCAAAAATGCTTATTAACAATGAAATCAAATGGAATGATAAAGTTCTTTTAGATTATGACTCTGAAAAAGATGAAATTATAGTAAGAAAGAATAATTCGTAATAGAATCATTCTTTTTTTGAATTAAATTTTAAAAAAACAAAAATTTTGTTGACAAATATGGAAAAATCTAGTATTATTTTAACTGGTACATTTTATATATTCTTCTTTTTATTAGACCTTGGGAAAGTTTAATGAAAAAGAAATAAGTAAGGGAGAAATATATATGACATTTATGCAAAAGAAAGAAGCTGTTACAAGAAATTGGTATGTTATTGATGCAAAGGGAGAATCTCTTGGTAGAGTAGCAGCCAAAGCAGCACACATTTTACGTGGGAAACATAAACCTACATTTACCCCACATATTGATTGTGGAGATTACGTAATCATTATCAATGCTAAAGAGGTTAACTTAACAGGAAACAAATTAGATAAGAAAATGTATTACAATCACTCTATGTATCCAGGTGGACTTAGAGAAAGAACTGCGAAGACAATGAAAGAACAATATCCAGTTGAAATGATGGAGAGAGCTGTTAAAGGAATGTTACCTCATAACAGACTAGGACGTGCAATGTATAAGAAATTATTTGTATACGAAGGAGAGACTCATCCACATATGGCACAAAAGCCAGAAGTGATGAGTGTCAAATAGGGAGGTTTATTCATGGCAAAAAAGAATGATAAAAATGTATATTATGGAACAGGTAAACGTAAAACTAGCGTTGCTCGTGTTCATTTAGTTTCTGGAACTGGTAAAGTTACCGTAAACGGAAAAGACGTTCGTGAATATTTCCCATATGAAACATTAGTTATGGATTTAATGCAACCATTAGTTCTTACTAATACGCAAGAAATTTTTGATGTTGTTGCAGATGTTCATGGCGGAGGTTTCTCTGGTCAAACAGGTGCCATTCGTTTAGGAATTACGAGAGCATTATTAGAATATGACAAAACAACTGATTCAGCAAGTGAAAATAGTTTTCGTAAGCCTCTTAAAGCAGCAGGATTTATTACTCGTGATGCACGAAAGAAAGAACGTAAGAAACCAGGACTTAAAAAAGCCCGTCGCGCTCCACAGTTCTCAAAACGTTAATCTTCATTGCAATATTACAAGGTCCGATATATGTCGGATCTTTTTTTGTAAAAATTTTAAAAAAACAATGTCAATAGTTTTTGAAAATGTCTCAAAAAAACAATAACATAAGCGGGACAAATTTATTCCAATTTCCTTTATGACAAGCAGAAATATTTCTAATAAAAAATAGTCGTTTAAATGATTATTATTTTCAAAAAAGAAAATAAAAATCATTAAACTCCAAACAAGGTAAGAAATATTTCTTTACTTGTCAAAAGTTTTCTCGGCATAAAAGCCCGCTTAAGCATACACATGAGAAGTGTGTGCTTTTTTAACTTGTTTTTTAAAGGATTCAATCTTCCAAGGATGAGTCATAGGTGGAATATATTTTTTCTTTTCTTTTCCTTGAATAATCTCATCAAATTCTTTAGATGTAGAAGTATTTCTATGTAATTTTCTTAATTCATAAACTTTTTCATCAATTGCAACAAGAAGATCTCCATTAAAGGCTTTAATTACTAAACATTCCGTTTTCGGCAAAAAACATTTTAATTCGTTATTTAAAAATGGTTGATAATATTCTTTGTTAAATTTAATAGCATTACCATTATCAATTTTTCTGGGAGATAAAACAGCAAGTGTATAATTTAATAACATCTTGTGAAGGAGTAGTTTCAAACACAGTAGGAAAGGTCTTATAGTCTAAAGCAAATTTTTTATTAAAATTAGGTACAAAAACTTCTATAAGATATTTATTAGCTTCCTCAATAGTATGAATATTATTCAGTCTTAATTCTTGAATTAAACGACCTTGAAAAGTACCATTGGTTCTTTCGACTAGACCTTTAGCTTGAGAAACAGAAGAAGTTTCTAAAGCAATTCCTAATTGCTTACAAGCATAACCGTATTGAGTTAGAACATCTTTTTCACTAGTCCGTTTATTGGGGTTTAAGGACATGTAATTAAACACAGTTCTATTATCCGTAAAGAATTTATAAGGAATACCATAGTTCATTAAAATTTGATATAGAACATGATAGTAACCATTTAAAGTTTCTTGATAATCAAACCAAGCACCAACAATAGTAGAAGTAGCTTTGTCAATTGCTAAATGTAGACAAGTTTTTTTACTTCCAAACCAAAGATGAATAGAGCCGTCTTGTTCAATAATTTCACCAAAGTATTTAGGCTTTTCAATTCTTGGATGAGAATCTTCTAAAGCAATTTCATGATGAATGATTTCCGTTATTTGTTCTTCGCTCATAGCTAAATTAATTTTCTTTTCTTGAAGAAGTTTTTGTTTAGTAAATTGTCTTTTCGTTTTTCTTCTAGCTTTCGGGGATAAAATGCCTTCTTTCGTTAAAGTATTATAGATATACTTGTAAGATACCTTAATATTTTCTTTTTCTTCTAAAAATTCTTTAAAATGATTAAAATTAAAATCATAGTATTTATTCCTATATAGTGTTATAATATCTTTGGAGATGGACGGATTTATTGTATTTGCTGGTTTTCTTGAGCGATTGCCATGTACAAATCCGGATTTGCCTTTCTCCTTATAAATAATAATAAGACGATCAATTTGTCTTCTTGATATACCGAGTTTTTTACTAGCTCGATTTTTGTTACCATTATGATCAACTAGTTCTTTGATAACATCATATTTTTCTTGTTCTTTCATTCTTAATTTTTCCTTTCTCATTATGTCACCTCACGTGACATATATTATATTCGTTTTGAGACATAATCCAATACTAATACTTAAGACATTATCATAAATTAATCATAAAATTTTAAAAAAACAATTGACAAATAGTTAACTTGATGATAAACTTATAGTAAACAATGAAGGAGGTAAAATATGGAAAAGTATATTAATGGTGGCATCGTTAGAGAAATGACAATTACTTTAAAAAGAGTAGGAGACATGAACCTAGCTCTTGAAAAACTTGGAGAATATTTAGACTTGAATTTATATGACATGAAAATAGTGGACAACATGATTTATCTTGAACTCTGCGACGATTTCTTAAAAGAACATCTTGCATCTTTTTTAGAAGAACTTGCCAATTTACAAATTTTACCTGAAGTTGATTACATGAAAAAAATAGCTTACATCAAAGAACATTATGAGGAAGATATTGATACTCTATTAGAAAATTGCGATGATTTATTTCAAGAAAGATTTCGAACACACGATACTTATAGCATCAACGATTCTAGTTTTTATCTGGACACTCTTTGCAATGTTTTTTATTTCGAGGGACCATTTGAGGGGGAAAATTTTGAGGGACTGCTCCATTCTTTGCATATATTACAAAAAAGCGTTTTAAAAAGTCCTTTGAGAGGTGCACTTTGTTTTGGAATTAATGAATAGAAATTAGAGAAGGAGACTTCTCTTTTTCTTTATCTTTTGATATAATTTGAAATGGGAGGGAGATTCTATGAAAGATAAAATAAAAATTGGAATCTATACAACTCTTACAACCATTGCGTTGGGATTTAATAATTATGCTCTTTACAAAGGAAATATCGAGGATCTTTTAAAACTTGGAATTTTAGGAAGTACACTTTTATGGCTTTTCTTTTATTCTTTCTATTCTCGTAAAAACTTTTTAAAAAGTAAAATGATTTATAGTTTAAGTGCCCTTTTTACATTTTTTATGATTTTTGGAAATAGTTATCTACATTTAGGGAACGGACTTTTAGTTTTTAAGAATATTGGATTTTTTTTGCTCGCTTTTGTTATGGCAGTGGGGTATTTCATTCTTTTTTGGACACTTTTAAGTATCGTCTTTTCTTTTCTTAATGAAAAAGGGAAAAACTCTCGTAAAGTACCAAAATTTTTTCAAAAGATGGAAGAACATCCCTATTTGTTTAGTTTGCTTTTTATTTTGCTTTGCTGGCTTCCCTACATCCTTGCTTTTTATCCTATTATCTTATCTCCAGACCCTAGTTTTCAAATTAAACAATTTTTTGGGATTCGGACAAAATATGCAGATTATTCTGTTTTGTTAGATGAAAATGTTGTTCTTACCAACCATCATCCTGTTGTTCATACTTTATTGTTGGGTGGATGTTTAAAAATCGGACATTCCCTTGGTTGGGATAATCTCGGACTTTTTCTTTATAGTATTTTACAAATTACAATTTTATCCAGTGTTTTAGCATTCTCACTTTGGTATATGAAAAAAATAAAAGTTTCTCCTTTTTATCGAATCATGACTTTACTCATTTATAGTTTAGTTCCTATGTTTCCTCTTTATGCCATGAGTGCTGTAAAAGACGTCTTATTTGGTGCTTTTACTTTTTTATATATCATTCTTATTCACTATATCATCACCCATAAAGAAAAAAAATATTCTTTTTATCAATGTGCTCTGATGGTCTGTTTATTTCTTCTTGTTATTTTATTTCGAAACAATGGACTTCATATGATTCTTTTATCTTTTCCATTTGTTCTTTTGGTTGCTCATAAGAACTTTAAACCACTTCTTGCTGTATTTCTTATAACTCTTTTCCTTTCAACTTGCTATACCAAAGTTCTTCTTCCAGCCTTCCATATTACCCCTGGTAGCATTCGTGAAGTTTTATCGATTCCTTTCCAGCAGACGGCCAGGTATGTAAAGTATCACAGTGAGGATTTAACATATTCAGAAATCAATCGTATTGATAAAGTTTTAGGATACAAAGATCTTGCTCAAAGGTATAACCCTGAATTAGCCGACCCTGTTAAAAATAATTTTAATAAATATACGACTTCTACTGATTTAAAAGAGTATTTTCTTGTTTGGTTTCATTGTTTTTGGAGACATCCTGTAACGTATGTTGATGCAACGATCAATAATGTTTATGGCTTTTTCTATCCAGAAAAACAAAACTGGTATGTATATCGCAATTATGATAAAAGAATATTAGAAGATGGTTTTGATTATCATTATAATTCCTTATCTCTTCTTCGAAAAGGGTTGTCTGGTTTTGCTGTTAGTTATCCAAAACTTCCTGTTCTTGGGCTTTTATCGAATATTGGTTTTTCCTGTTGGGTAATTTTCACTTTAGTTGGGTATGTTTTATATCGCAAATGGTATGATTTTCTTCCTGTTTATTTACCAGCTCTTGTTTTAATTCTAGTTTGCATTGCAGGTCCAGCCAATACGTATTTTCGCTATGCTTTACCATTTGTTTTTTCGCTTCCATTTATGGTGGGAGTTCTCCTTGCTAAAAGAGGGAAGGCCGATTGACATTTTTAAAAACTTTTGTATAATGGAATTGTGAGGTAAAAATATGAAAAAAAGTGAACAAAAAATAGCGGTATTAATTCCTTGTTATAATGAAGCAAAAACTATAGAAAAAGTTATTCATGATTATCAGGAAGTTTTACCGGAAGCAGATATTTATGTTTATGATAATAATTCCAAAGATGGTACCGATAAAATTGCCAAAAAAGCGGGTGCTATCGTTCGCTATGAATATCGTCAAGGAAAAGGAAATGTAATTCGGACGATGTTTCGGGAAATTGATGCAGATTGTTACTTAATGATCGATGGGGATGATACTTATCCGAAAGAAAATGCCAGAGAAATGTGTGATTTAGTTTTATCTGGAAAAGCAGATATGGTTATTGGGGATCGATTATCTAGTACTTATTTTACGGAAAATAAAAGACCTTTCCATAATTTTGGAAACAAAATTGTTCGATATTTAATCAATACTTTATTTGATAATCATATTAAGGACATCATGACGGGGTATCGGGCTTTTAGTTATGATTTTGTAAAAGGTTTTCCTGTATTATCCAAAGGGTTTGAAATTGAAACAGAGATGACCATTCATGCTGTTGATAAAAACTTTAAACTTGTAGAAATTCCTGTTCAATATCGAGATCGACCAGAGGGAAGTGTATCGAAACTAAATACGTACAGTGATGGATTTAAAGTACTCAGAATGATTGCTACATTATTTAAAGAATATAAACCATTTTGGTTCTTTGGTCTATTTGCTTTATTTTTCATAGTCTTATCATTAGGGCTTGGGATACCTGTCGTAATTGAATATTTTCAGACGGGTCTAGTTCCAAGGTTTCCTACTTTAATTGTTTCAGGAATTTGTTTGATTCTTGCTTTACTTTTATGGATTACAGGAATTCTTTTAGAGGTTATTGCGAAAAAACATAAGCAACTTTATGAACTTTATATGAATTCTCTAAAGAGGCAACAATGAAAGAGAAAATCGAAAAACTTAAGAAAAATAAATTGTTTATCCAAATTCTTCGTTTCGGAGTAGTTGGAGGACTCGCTTTTTTAATCGATTCAGGAGTTCTTTATATTTTAACAGAGTATGCTCACATTTATTATCTAATATCTTCCGTTATATCTTTTATTGTATCTTTAATATTCAATTATTTAATGAGTATTTTTTGGGTATTTGATGTCAAGAAAAAGCAGACGATAAAAGAAGTTAGCATCTTTGTTATTTTAAGTGTGATTGGACTTGGAATCAATCAAGTTGTTATGTATGTTGGTGCAGATATCTTTCATATTTACTATATGATTTGTAAAGTCCTTTCAACAGCAATCGTTATGGTTTATAATTTCATTACTAGAAAAATATTTATCGAAAAATAATTATCCACAGAAATTGTGGATTTTTTTTTGGAATTTTTTTGAAACATCTTGTAAATTCTTTTATTTTGGGGTATACTAATAGCAAATCTGTGATGAAAGACAATAACAAGGAAAATGTTTAGAGAAATCATGGTTGGTGAAAATGATTCAGGGAACTTGTTTATCTACTTTCTAGATGGTTTTATACCCGGCTTTGATTGTGAGGTCGTTATCAAAATAAGATAAAGTAAGGATGGTACCGTGCTTATGCACTCCTTTCGTATCATTCTTTTTTTGTTTTTGGAGGATTTTATGAGAGATGAAGAAATTCCTATTGGAAGTATGTGGCAACACTTTAAGGGAGATACTATGAAAGTTATTGCTCTTGCGAAACACTCGGAAACCTTAGAAGATATGGTTGTATATATTCATAAAGGAAATTGTTGGGTAAGACCTGTTTCCATCTTTTTATCGGATGAAGACGTGTCGATGCGAAAAGATAATCAGACAGGGCAAAAATATCGATTTATAAAATTAAAGGAGGAAGAAAAATGTTAGATATTAAATTTGTAAGAGAAAACAGAGAAAAAGTGGAAGAAAATATTCGAAAGAAATTTCAAGATCAGAAACTTCCACTCGTTGGAGAAGTTATTCAGTTAGATGAAGAATATCGTACTTTAAAAGTAAAAGGAGATAATTTACGGCAAGAAAGAAATTCTGTAAGTAACGAAATTGGAACTCTTATGCGAGAAGGAAAGAGGGAAGAAGCAGAAGAAAGAAAAAAACAGGTAGTTGAAATTAATGATCAACTAAAGGACATTGAAGAAAAAGAAGAATCTATTAGTAGGGAATTGAAAGAAAAAATGATGAAGATTCCTAATATGATTGCGGATGATGTCCCTATTGGTGAAGATGATTCTAAAAATGTTGAAGAAGCTCGTTTTGGTGAACCAGTTGTTCCAGATTTTGAAATCCCTTATCATGCTGATATTATGGCAAGTTTTAATGGATTGGATAAAGAAGCTGCTGGACGAGTTAGTGGAAATGGATTTTACTATTTAATGGGAGATGTTGCTCGGGTTCATTCTGCTGTTCTTGCTTATGCTAGAGATTTTATGATTAATAAAGGATTTACTTATTGTATTCCACCTTTTATGATTCACAGTGATGCCGTTGATGGAGTTATGTCTTTTGAAGAAAAAGAAAATATGATGTATAAGATTCAAGGGGAAGATTTATATTTAATTGGAACCAGTGAACATTCTATGATTGCAAAATTTAAAGATCAAATTTTAAAAGAAAGTGATTTGCCGATTACAATGACCTCTTATTCCCCATGTTTTCGAAAAGAAGTTGGGGCTCATGGAATTGAAGAAAGAGGAATTTACCGAATCCATCAGTTTGAAAAACAAGAAATGGTCGTTCTATGTAAAAAAGAAGATAGTGAAGAATGGTATAATAAAATGTGGAATTATTCCGTAGAACTTTTTAGAAGCCTTGATATTCCGGTTCGAAAACTTGTATGTTGCTCTGGAGATTTAGCTGATTTAAAATACCGTTCTTGTGATATTGAAGCTTGGAGTCCAAGACAAAAGAAATATTTTGAAGTATGCTCTTGTTCTAACTTAACGGATGCTCAAGCGAGAAGGTTAGCGATTCGTTACAAAAAAGAAAACGGAGAGAAAGAACTTGTTCATACATTAAATAATACCGTTATTGCTCCACCTAGAATGTTGATTGCTTTCTTTGAAAATAATTTATGCGCCGATGGAAGTGTTAACATTCCTGTTGCATTAAGACCTTATATGGGTGGAATAGAAAAGATTTTTCCTAAAAAAGATATTCATTAGGCCACAAATTGTGGCTTTTTTCTTGCTATTTTAATGGGGGTATGATACGATAATTTTAGTTTATAAATAGGTGGTGAAGAAAATTGAAAGTGGTTCATTTTCTTAAAAAAAATGCTATTTATTTGATGGGTTTAATATTTATTATATCCGTACTTTTAGCTTTGATTTATCAAGATCCAACAATTCAGGGACATGATCTTGGATTTCATATTGCAAATATCAAAAATTTACTTTCTATGCCACATCTTATTCCTTCCTTTATTGTTCCCAATATTGCTCATAATTTAGGATATGGACTGTATATTTTTTATCCAGCATTGCCTCATTTTCTATATGCTCTTTTTATTAAAACTTTTTCTCTTCCACTTGTTTCTGGTGTTCTCGCTTTTAATGTTATTGCTCTTCTTTTATCTGGTTTTAGCATGTATTTACTTTCTTACCGAGTATTTAAAAAGTCTAAATATACCTTTTTATCTTCCTTGGTTTATATGCTTTTTCCTTACCGACTAGGGACAATTACAGTTCGAATGGCATTGAATGAAAATTTTTCAGGAATTTTTTTACCACTTATCCTTTTAGGAGTGATTGATTTAATTGAAGAACCTGTTCATGAGAAGCGTTTTTTTCTTTTCTTTATACTTGGTTATGTTGGATTGTTTCTAAGCCATTACCTCATTTCTTTATATTTCACAATCTTTTTGGGAGTTTTTCTTCTTTTTCAAGGGCGAAAGTTTTTTAATAAAAAAACACTTCTTTCTTTTCTAAAAGCAACTCTTGTAGTTCTTATATTGGTTCTACCTCAAATGATTTTATTTTTTGAACATTATTCTCTTCCTTACTTAGTCTTTCAAGATGGCTATGTTACTTCTTTAGGACTAATCCAAAGCCAAATTTTAACGCTTCGAGATCTTCTCATTCCAAGCGTTAATTATGATTGGAATATACCATTTTACATTTCACTTCCTGTTTTGATTGGATTATTTTATAGTGTTTATCGGGCATTTGTTGAAAAAAACATACAAATTCTTACGTTTTCTGTTTTAGCCTTTTTAATTTTGTTTTTTATAGTATTTAAACCAGTATGGCAAATTTTACCATCTGCCCTTTATAATATTCAGTTTCCTTGGCGTTTACTTTTGATTTTTTCTATGTTTGTTGCATTAATTCTTCCTAGTGGTTTTAAACAGATTCCAGTTAAATGGTATATAATTGAAACTTCGCTTGTTTTTCTTTTTACACTTCCTCTTATTTATATTCTCTTTATGCGCGCCTATCATTTTGATTATAATTTCATTTCTTTAGAAAATGGTCTTGGAAATATTTCGGAATATTATCCAGTTGCTTATTTAGAAAATGAGGAGTACTACAAAAAGAAAGAAAATATTGACGTAGTATTTGGAAGTGCGAACATCAAAATGCTTTCAGGAAGTACTTTCGAGCGAGTTTTATTTCAAGTTTCGAATGCAAAAGATTTGGAAATTGAATTTCCTAAAATTTATTATAAAGGATATCAATTGAAAGACGAGGAAGGTCAAAAAGTTCATCTTTATGCCTGCAAAAATGGTCTTTTATGTAGTAAAATTTCAAAAGACGGAAAATATGTACTCCAATATGTAGGTACGCCTTTGTATAAAATTGTAAGGATAGTTCGAATTTTATTCCTTCTTTTGGTAGGACTTTATTTCCTTCTAAAATTCCGTTTTCAAAAAAAAGTATGTAAAGTTTAATGTCAATCTTCGGTTGTTTCTTTCAACTTTTCTTTTTTTTTGAGAAATTTTATTTTATAATGATAATAGTAGGTGAAGTCTATGAAGAAAATATTAATAATTCTTCCCGTCATAGCAGTTATCTTCTTATTTTTTCTTACTTATCAAGAGAAACGTAGTGCATTCAAAAATCGTGAGTATCTTCAAAATATGGTTTCCAATGTTGACACAACTTACCAGGTTACAGTTCGTCAAATGGAAGCAATTCGTGGGTATTTTGTAAAGATGCAACCATTTTTTGAACAAAAGATTGAAAATGTTGGTGCGAATTATGATATTTATTCTTCTCTTATCAAAGAAATTCAAAAGAAGATGGAAGAATTTGATAAGTATGCTCAATCTTTAGAAGAATATTGCAATAAAATCGATGACTACCAAAATAATGAATGCACCTCTTACCAAGAAAACGCCACTCTACTAAAAAATAATTACCAAACATTGATTGAAAAGTATAATAAAGCAATAGATACTTATAATTTGTATACAAATTCTCATTTAGAAAAAGCGGAGGAAAAAGTATGAATCGAAGTTTTATGGACCATACCGAAATATTAGATGATGATTTCGTTGACATTTTAAATGCTCCAAAAGTTGTCATTTTAGATTCAAAAAAATCTTCTTTTTCATGCATTCGATATATAAAGTATTTTCTTTTATTTTTAGTTCTTGGATTTATGGTTTTTCAAAGTTATCAAATGAATCGCGTATCTGCATCAATTCGTTCTATAAATATGGATGTTGAAAAAAAAGATTTGTATCAATATAAGGAAGTGTCCTTCCCAGATATGGATTATAGTTATTCTTTCGGAAATTAAAAAGGGGCTGTAATGAAATAAAATAAATTCATTCAGTCCTTTTCTTTTTTTCTAAAATTATAAAAGCCTTGAAATC
>CANQHK010000002.1 GCA_947623645.1 uncultured Bacilli bacterium | reverse complement strand
AAATGAGGAAAGGTTCTAGTAAAAATGTTGTATTATGGACAGTTGCAATCATTGTTGTTATTATTTCAATTGTTGGATTTAGTTTTGCCTTCTTTACATATTCTCGTCTTTCAACTACTTCTACTAGCCTTAAGGGTAGTTTAGCAGGAGATTTCAAGATGGGATTTATCGAAGATAACAACGGGATTTCTTTAAATAATGCAGTTCCCATTAGTGATGAAAACGCTATTAATACCAAAGATGAAAAGGCTTATTTTGATTTTTATGTAACATATAGTTTTCCCGAAGGAAGCGCTCTTGCTTATGAAATTGATCTTGAAAATGTAACTTCTAATTTAGAAGAAGTTAAGAGTGGAAAACTCAGTACCATTCTTCCTTCTAGAATTAAAGTAGCTTTAGAAAATCGTACAAAACCACTTCCTGAAAAACCAATGCTTGTAAATCCTATCTTTTTCTCTATGCTTCAAGAAACTCCTGCATCGAATAGTCATGCAGGATATAAATTATATAATACGCGAGTAAGAGGAACATCTACAGATTATTATCGTCTTTATATGTGGATTGGTGAAAAAGATGATAAAGGAGAAACTGTTCCAATAATGGATGAAGAAGGCGTTACAAGTATTAAGAATCAAGCTTTCTCTGTAAAAGTATCTGTTCAAGGTATAGGGGATGCAGATATCCCAGACGAGAGAGGTGATTAAGGTGGAACAAGAAAAATATTTTGAAGAATATCCTTACATAGAAGATCAAGGTAGCTGGATTTGGATTATTTTTGTTATTTCATTATTTCTATTACTTTTTATTTTAATTGGGATAACTTTTTCTTTATTTAATAATACAATTCATGGAGAAAAAACACCTCTTTATGATTTTGTATTTAATTATTCTGATGTAAATGGCCATGGAAACGGAATAAATATTGAAAACGCCAATGAAATGAGTGATGAAATCGGAAAAAGATTAACCGGTAGTGCCAATACTTTCGAGTTTAATGTAAGTGGAAATACCCACAATATTATGAGTAAGTATATCATTGCTTTAGAAGAAAATGAATCTTCTACAATCCCTTCATCAGATATTAAAATTTACTTAAGTAGTGTTCAAGGAAATATCGAAAATCCTATCACTCAAGAAATTCCTATTTGTAGTGAATTAGAAAATATTGAAATCGATGGAAAAACTTATAAGAAATTATATACTGTATCTCTTCCAAATTCTGTTTCAACTTTTTCACAGGATTATATTCTTAGAATGTGGATTCGAGAAGGAGCAACAGACTTCTATGGAAAGACTTATTCCCTTAAAGTTAACGTTTTGGCAGAAGGGATTGGTGATTAAAAATGAAAGATAAAAAGAGAAGACCAGGAGCAAAAGTTAGGAATGTAACATTATTATTTTTAGTATTATCTTTATTTTTATTGTTAGGTGGAGTTACATTCTCAATATATTCGAAATTTATGCGAGGAAGTACAGATAATATTATTGAAGCAGGTGTTATTTCTTTTGCTTATAATGAAGATGCTTTTCAAGGAAACGGAGTTGATATGCAAGAAGTTTATCCAATTCCAGATGCATCAGGAAAGATTTTAAATGGAAATCAAGAATATTTTGATTTTTCTGTTAATGCTCATACGACATTAGCAAATGTTACTTACCAAGTCATTGTACTAAAAGATTCAACGAGTACTTTGCAAGAAGAATGTGCAAAAATTTATTTAACAAAAAAGACAGGAAATACAGAAGTTGCTAGTCCTCTTGTAGAAAAAAATGGAAAAGTTTTAACTTACGATCAGTTAGATTCTTTTGAAAACGGTGGAAAAGTTATTTATACCGGAACAGTTCCAAAAGGAGAAGAAAATTATCACGAAGAATTTCGTCTTCGCTTGTGGTTAGCAGAGGATGCTCCTAAAGTAGGAGATTATTATAACAAAAAATTTTCTGTTAAAATAAAAGTTGTAGCTGTAGAAGTACATTAAGAAAAACTATTGAAGTTCAAAAGCAATAGTTTTTTGATGCTTTACAAATCTTAAAAAAAAGTTTATAAATCCATAGTTTTTTTATAAAATTTGTGGTATCATATTTATAATGTAGAATAATAAGATAGGTGGGCTGATATGTGGGATTTAGTTAAACGAATATTTCATTTTCTTTCGACAATATTGTTATATTCTATTTTTATTATTTTGATTTTAGTATCCATCATGGTTGGATTATACTTTTTAGATAACTATACAAGCGCTAAAAAAGGAATTGAACGTGCTCCTTTATTTGGTGCCTATGTTATTATTAGTCCTAGTATGGTTCCAAATATTAATGTTATGGATGCCGTTATTACAATGCGAGTAGATGCAAAAGATATTCATAAAAAGGATGTTATTACTTTTACTTCAGAAGATCCAAGAAATAGTGGTATAACTGTAACACATAGAGTTGTAGGAATCAATAAAACAGAATCTGGAACGTACGCCTACAGAACCAAAGGAGATAATAATAACGTTGAAGATAGAACTTTAGTTAGTTATGACCAAGTAATTGGAAAAGTTATGCTTCGAATTCCTTACATTGGATATTTGCAACAACTTTTGACAACTCAATTTGGTTGGATTTTAGTTATTGTTTTACCATGCTTGTTTATTATCATAGGAGATCTTGTTAAACTTATGAAAGCACTTATAGTGGGTCCTGAAAAACCAAAAATTGGAACAGAAGCACAGGAGGAAGAAGAAAAGAAAAAGGGATTTTTTCATAGAAAAAAAGAAGAAAAAAAGAATGATTCAGAAAAACAAACACAAACTCAAGAAACAACTTCTATAATTGATGATCATTCTAATCATAAATTTGAAAAGAATAATGGAAGTTTTTCTTCTAATAAATTTGAAAGCAGCAGTGTAAAACCTTCTTTCTATAATAACAACAATAACAATTATAATAATCATTATAATAACAATTATAAAAATAATTTCCCTCAAAAAAATAAGAATAAATACAAACAAAAACATAAAAATAAGCACAAACATAAAAGGTAAAGAAATAATTGGTTATTTTTAAAAGGAGGAACGAAAGAATGAAAGAACTATTAAAACAGTATTTACAAGTCGTGGGGTATTCCCTTGTGGGTGTTGCTTTTGGATTTGCATTTTTCTACTTATTTTTAAACATTTATCATTATCGTGAAATTCGAAGAGAAGCTTATATAGATTTTGAACAAGATGCATCTGTATTAGAATTTGATTCTATTTTAGAAAGAGTTCAGGCAAATGTTGAGTCATTACCAACGAGTGATGTCTATCAGGGAAGTTTGGAGTATAATGATGCAGCATTATGGCAAGATAATTTTCGCACTTGTATAAAAATTTTTAAAAATTCAACATTTCAAGAAATTCGCACGAAACAAAGCCTCGATATTTTAGATATCTATAAATTTAGAGAAAGCTTTGAACAAGAAGTTTTAAATGAATGTATCGTTAAACAACTTTATAATTTAGTTGCACAAAATCCTTTAAACAATTCTTATTTACAACAAAATAAAGAACTTTTACAAGCTTATATGGATGATTTATTACAAGATACTTCCTACTTAAAGAAAGATTTAACAGCAAACGGAAATTATTATTTTACAACAGATGCAAGTAATTTAATTATTAAAAATGATGTTAAAGATGGCTTTTATGAAGTTATGTCTGCATATAATCGAGCAGCTCGTTTCTTAGAACTTATGTCAAACTGGTATCGTGATACAGTAGGAGGTACATTATGATAAAAATTATTAATGCAATGTTTTCATTTCTAAAGTATATTCTTCTTATTGTTAGTTTTGTAATGACCTTTTACGTTATTAGTGCAATGTACCAAAGACTTGGAAAAAGTTTTATGGATGCAATGGATATTTTTATTCCCTATATTGTTTTATTTATACTATTTGGTATTAATTATATTTTTAAACAAAAACAGGTTACACAATGTATTTTTTATAATATCACATGTTGTTTAGTATTTATAGTTTTAATCTTTACAGCATATCGAGCAATTTCAGATTCTTACATGATTCTTCAACTTCAATCAAGTTATAAAATGAGTTTCGATTATTTTTCTGATATGATTGCTCCTCTTAAAGCAATGTTTTATTTATTGATTGCAGGAAATATTTGCTTTATGCTATCGAAAAGAAAGGAAAAGGAAAAAATTTCTACACAAAAAGTTCCAGAAGAAATTACTCATTCAGAGTAGTTTTCTTTTTTTCTTTTCTATGATATATTAATGATGGGTGATGATTTTCATGGAGTTGAATGATTTTCATTTTAAAAAAAGCTTTGGTCAGAACTTTATAAAAGAAGAGGGAATTATCGAAAAAATAGCAAGAGTTGCGGATATTCAAGAAAACTCTCTTATTATTGAAATTGGAGCAGGAGCAGGAAGCTTGACAAAAAAACTTGCTAATTTTTCTTCTTGTCAAGTGCTGGCTTATGAAATTGACTTAAGATTACAACCAATGTTAGGAGAAACATTTATAGAATTTCCAAATGTTCATTTTATTTTTGATGATTTTTTAAAGAGAAATATTTTAGAAGACATAACCCTTTTTTCATATCAACATCTTTATGTTATTGCTAATTTACCTTATTATATAACAACCCCTATTTTAGAAAAAATAATTCGTGAGGTAGATGTTGATAAAATGATTTTGATGGTTCAAAAAGAGGTTGGAGAACGTTTTACTGCAGAAGTTGGAACAAAACAGTATAATTCTTTATCGATTTTTTTGCAAAGTTATTTCTCTGTAAAATGTGAATTTCTTGTAAGTAGAAATTGTTTTATTCCAAAACCAAATGTCGATAGTGTTGTTGTATCCTTTACGAAAAGAATTCCACCTTATTTCATTTCAAATCGTTCTTTTTTTGAAAAAATTGTACGAGATAGTTTTCAGTATAAAAGAAAGACACTAAGAAATAATTTAAAAGGATATGATTTGGATAAAATCTCAAATATTCTTGAGAAAAATAAATTTTCACTGTCCAATCGAGCAGAAGAAATTCCTATAGAAGTATTTGTTGAAATTAGTAATGAATTAAAAAAAGAAACATAAGATGAATTGGGTGATCTTATGTTTTTTAATGTTGGAGATTATGTAAGTCGTAATTCCTATGATAATGATACCGTTTTTCAAATTATCCGAATAGAAGGAGATATGGTTTACTTAAAGGGAGTTAATATTCGTCTTTATGCTGATAGTAAAATAGATGATTTAAAGTTAGAAGGAAAAGATGAAGTCATAGATGATAAAGATTTGTTAGACCGAATGGATAAAGATTTTTCTCTTGATCGAAACGAGTATTTTTATCTGCCTGGAAAAATCTTACATATCGATGCTGACATTAAATTAAGTAACCACTCGCAAACCCTTTAGTTATAAAGAAAAAAGCAAATTGAAAATTTCTAATAAAGCGAAAAAATTAAAAAAATTTAGTGATTTAAAAAAATATTACATTCATTTGAAGAGGCGGATATATTCCTAAGTAATTAAAAGGAATATAAATTTTAACGAACAATGCATAACAAGAATTGAATTGATTTTCAGTTCTTTTTTTATTGCCATACATAGTTTTTTTAAATATAGAAAGAATATGTCTAATTGTAGTAATACATCAAAAATGTGAAGTTGATAAAGACTTTTTTGAAAAGCATTATCTCTAAAATAATAATTATACTGTAATAATGATTGCAATAATGTTAACTCTATTGACAAAAGGGTACTTTAGTTGTATAATAAATGCTAATTTTTGAGGGTGTTTGCCCTGTGATAATTGCAATATAAAATATCAAAAGTGGATATGGCAAGCATCATAGCTTTCGTATTCACTTTTTTCTTTAAATACTGGAGGTAAAATGAGAGATTTTAGTGTTATTGTTCCAACACATAATAGAGTAGATTATATTTCTAGATGTTTGAATTCTATATTACATCAAACCTATAAAAATTTTGAGATTATTATTGTTGATGATTATAGTATAGATGGAACCTATGAGTTAATACATAATAATTATGATAATCCTTGTATAAGATATTTTAAAGTTAATTTTAAAGATGTTAGTAGTGCAAGGAATTATGCACTTTCAAAAATTCGAGGAGACACTATAATTTTCATAGATTCTGATGATTGGATTGAAAAGAATCTCTTTGAAAAATTAAATGAGCAAAGTACAAAAAATGATGTTGTTCGTTATCAGGCAATAATGGTTGATGATGATAATAAAATTGTAGAAAAATTTGTAACATCTAGCTTTCAAAATAGAAAAGGAATCGATGTATTGAATAAATTTGCAAGAAATTATGAAATATATAGTCCTGTATGGTTATATGCCTATAATACTGATTTTTGGAAAAAGAAAAATTTTCAATTTCCTAATGGAAAGCTACAAGAAGATTTTGCTATTACATCTTTAGTATTAGATAGTTCAAGTTGTGTATCTAGTATTCCTTACATAGGATACAATTATTATAAAAATTCAAATGGTATTATGCGAAATTCTAATTACCAAAATCAAGTAAAAAAAGCTTATGATGTATTGTCTTACTGTGATGTGTTTTATAACCAAATTATATTAAAACAATCAAATAGTGTTATTCGAAATAATTTAATTAATTATTACATGAGTGTTCTAGAAAATAAAGCAAAAATATTGAATGGTGAAGAAAAAGAAGAATATTCGAAAGAATTGACATTAAGAAAGAATATATGGAGGTAAATATGGAGAACATTAAAGCATTTATAAAAAAAAATTACCAAATTGCAGTTAAATTAAAAGAACAATTTAAGATTACAGAAAATAAAAGTTGGGATGCAATCACTGTTTTAGCTGAATTAAATGTTCAATTGGGACACTTTAATTACCTAATTTCATCTCATAAGGAATATGGTGAAACTGGCAGAAAAATAAATGATCTCGGAGATGAACTATCCGATATTGTATTACAATTATTTAGCCTTTGTTGGAAATTGGACTTAGATATTCAAAATTACAATTATAATTATAACTATATCAAATTTGAAAATATATCAGAGGCATTAATGAGTTTTAATGTACTGTATGGAGAAATTTCCGAAAA
The DNA here is from genome assembly GCA_947623645.1 of uncultured Bacilli bacterium. Classification (GTDB taxonomy): domain Bacteria; phylum Bacillota_I; class Bacilli_A; order RF39; family UBA660; genus MGBC162581. The sequence goes on along the minus strand of CANQHK010000002.1, from coordinate 38,816 downwards.
AGTTTTAGAAAAATATGGATATAGGCATTATAAGATACGATATGGTTTTGCGAAAGAAGATGACTTTTTATATTTCAATTTAGCACGATTATTTGAAATAGTATTTTCTATTGCATATGATTTAAAGCTAGATCTTGAAATTGAATTTAATAAAATGGTTATGGATGCAAGGAAGTTTCTTAATGATTTTGAAAAGAAAAAAACACCACAATTTTATCCAATTGTAGATGTTCATGCAACTTGGTTAGTTTTAAATCCAATACAAGGTTGCCCTAAGCAATGTAAGTATTGTTTTCTTAAAGAGAGAGGATTAAATAAAATAAAGCCTATAGTTTTAATTAGTCCTGAACAAGCAGTAAATCAATTATTAGAAAGCAAATTTTATATCCCTGATATGCCATTATGCTTATTTTCACAAACGGATGTTTTTTCTACTTCAGATAATATAGAATATTTGAAACAATTAATAGAAATTCTTATGGAACGAAAAATAAAAAATCCAATAATTTTTATATCAAAATGTGATATTCCTGATGATTTTATTGATTTTATTGATGGTTACGAAAAATTAGGTCATAAGTTTATATTCTTTTTGAGCTATTCAGGATTGGACAGAAATATAGAAGTGGGGGTTAATAAGAAGATAATAGAAAATAACTTTATTAAATTATCCCAGAAAGGAAAAACAATTATTCATTACTGGAGACCATTTATTCCACAAAACTCTAGTAAAAAAGATATATTTAAAATATATCAATTTGTAAAAAAATATTGTGTAGCTTCTGTTGCAATAGGCTTAAAAACAACGAATGATATTATTGATAACATAGAATGGAATGAATTGAAAGAAAATAGAAATAATGCTTTAAAGTCAGATAATGTATGGAACAATAAAGCTTATGATTATTTATGGAATGATCTTGCAAAAAATGGAAATTATCCTATCTTTCAAACAACAAGTTGTGCATTAGGATATGCTTTGCATCAACCAGATAGAAAATTTTTCTATAATACAGATATCTGCTTGAATTGCAATAATTGTCCAAATTCTCAAAGAAATCTTTGTAAAAAGAAGTTTGAACAATTTGAATTTCCTGATAAAGAATATATAGTTTCATTAATAGAAAAGTTACAGAAAAAAATTTCTAAAAATCAAATAGAATTTAAAAATCGAACTGTTATTATAAAAGATTTAGAGCTAGATTTTAATGAAATATCCTATTTAACCGAAAGATTGGGGATAAGAATAATAGTTGCAAAAAAAGAAACGGGATATTATTGGAATACATCAATTAATAATGCAAGTATTTTGAAGATATAGGAGGAAATATGAAATGTGTTATTTTTGCAGGAGGTAAGGGTAGTAGGATAAAGGTTGAAAATGATACAACGCCTAAACCTTTGGTTACAGTAGGTGAAGAGCCAATTATTTGGCATATAATGAAAATTTACTATTATTATGGCGTTAAAGAGTTTATAATATGTTTAGGATATAAGCAAGAAGAATTTAAAAAATACTTTATTAACTTAATGAATAAAAAAAAGGATTTAAATTTAGATTTTAAAAATAATGATATTCATATCATTAACGATAATAGTGAAGATTGGAAAATAACATTAGTTGATACTGGATTAGATACACAGACAGGTGGACGGTTAAAAAGGGTCGAAAGGTATCTGGATGATGACAGTGATTGTTTCTTCTTAACCTATGCTGATGCAGTTTCTGATATCAACATCAAGAACTTATATCAATTTCACAAAAATAATAGCAGTTTGGTAACAATATCCGTTGTAAAAAGAAAAGAGAGATTTGGAGTTGTAGAAATTCGAAATAATAAAGTGGATTATTTTAGAGAAAAATTTTTAAAAGATGATGAATGGATTAATGCTGGATTTATGGTTATAAATAAGGCTGTTTTAAAAGAATTAAATCCAGACTCAGAATCATTTGAAAAAGAAATACTAGAAAAATTCGTTTTAACAAACCAAGTAGCAGCATATAAACATCTTGGATTTTGGCAATGTATGGACTTTCAAAGTGAAAGAGAATATTTAAATAAATTACTAAAAATAGGAAAAGCACCATGGAAAGTGTGGGATGATTAATGAAAAAAGTACAAATTGGAATAAAATCTAAGGGAATTCATTATATATTCCGGGAGACATGTTTTGGAATATATGAAAAAAACAATCAAATGTATTTAACAAAAAAAAATAATGAAATTTCATTAATAGGTGGAGGAATCAAAAAAGGTGAATCATGCTTCGAATGTTTAAAAAGAGAATTTCTAGAAGAAAGTGGCTGTTTGGTAAAAAAAGCAAAAGAATTATATACTATAGATTGTTATTGGGTTACTAGAGATAATATTAATATGGAATCATTAGCACATATTTTTTTAGTAGAAATAGATGATAAGATATTACTTCCATTAGAAAAAGAGTCCGAGTTGATAATAATGGATAAGAATCATATTTTAGAAAAATTAGAATTACCATATCAGAAAAAAGCTATAGAAATGTATTTAAATGAAAATGGATAAAAATATGGATTTATACAATATGATTGTAGAAATGGACTCTAAAGAAAAGATATTTAAAGAAATAGCAATAAATATGATTTGTCAAAAAATGAAACTTTCAAAAGATGAATACTATAACTTGTCTAAAAAGATTATAAGTCATAGAAATATAATGAATGTTGATATTGATGGCAGTTGTAAAATTTATGGAAACCAAACTTCAAAAAATAATAATGGAAATGAATTTGTTCAATATTTTGAAAAAGTACTTAATATTACTTTATTAGAAGATATATTTGATATTTTAAATAGAAAAAATTTTAAATATGATTTAACACAAATTGGTGTTCATCATTATGGATGGGCAGATGAACAACTCTTTATTCAATCTTTTTTGCTACAAAAAATATATCAATATATGATTATAAATAGAGAGGATATTCAAAATGAAAAATTTGTTCATGAATACTATAATTGTCTAATACAAGTTTGTGAAAGTAGTGAGTCATTTGAAGAAGTTTTAAAAAAATGTGATGATATTTTAATTAGAAATATTCTTCAAAAAGAGAATTTTAGTAAAACTCCAAAAGAAACAATACTAAATTTGATCAGACAAAAGTATATTAACGATGGATATTGTTTTCATGGATTTAATAGTAATTTTGAAGAAACTGTTTTAAAATATGGTTTATCAGGTGAATTTAATTGTTGTGATGTAGAAAGTATGAAGATGATTGATGATATTTTTAGAAAAAATGGTATAACTGATTCATTTCAACAAAACTGGGACTATCAATTATATCCAAACTTTTTTACTACTGATAATTTTGGTGCTGCTTATTATTATTCAATATTATCTCCTGTTTTTCTATCTAGATTGGTTAGTAATGGTAAATATATGATTGATGAGGCAAGATATAATAGAACAGCATTTTTTAATAGAAATATGAGCGCTTGTATGGATAATATGAAAATGTTGTTATCTGAATATAATGTTTCAAAAAGAGAAACAGAAATAATATTAACATATTTAGGTGGTTTATTAGACAGTGTATTAAAAAACAATGATACGTTAAAAATAGCTTTGGTACAAAGACAAAATATAAATAGAGATTTTTCTATTCATTATGATAAAGCTTTATTCATGAGAAATATTTTGTCGATGCAAGATTTGATATTATTGAGTTTGAAACCATCATTTGAATTAGATAGACATCAAAACGTTACTTATTCTCCAGAAATTGTCTCAACAATTCATATTCCAAATTTTACAAAAAAATTAGAATTTAGATAGTTTTTTTACTTTCGATAGAACTTGATTTTCATCATTTTCATAAGTATTAATTTTATAAGTAGGTAAAAAAGTATGGGCTTGATTTAAACGATACTCAAATTCATCTAATAATTTTTCATAAAATTTTGATAATACAAATTGATCTTTTTTATCACTGGTTCTACGCATTAATAAAATTTCTTTTGGTGCATAGAGATATATAATAATTGAATTGTTTTTGGAGTACAAGCTTAATAACTGTTGGTATTCCTCTTCTGTTAATTTTGTTTTATTAGACAATACTTTTCCATAAACCATTTCACTAATAAAAGATCGATCCATCATTGAGTCTGATGATAATTCTTTTAACAGGTTTTGGTATTTCACAAAAGAATTAAGAATGTTTTCTGGTATTAAAACTTTTTTATTATCCATTCGAAGATGATTTATTAATGTTGTTTTACCACTACCATCTAAACCTTCAATGATTAGCATAAATCGCTCACTTCCTTGGCTATGTTATAGTATCATAAAGTAAATAAAATATCAAGAAATGAGGTATAATTATGAAAGATAAGATTGCAATAATAACTGACGTCCATGCTAACTTAGAAGCATTAAAAAGTGTGCTCGAAGATATAAAGAAAAAAAACATAAGAAAAGTATATTCATTAGGAGATGTAATAGGATTAGGAAACTCTCCTAAAGAATGTTTAGATTTATTAATTGAAAATAATATAATGACAATATTAGGAAATGCAGAAGAATATATAGTATTAGGTACTGAATGTTTTCCATATTTGAAAAATCACAATATAGAAAGATATTATAATGCTATATGGACTGAAAAACAACTCAGCCAAGAGCAAATTCAATTTTTAAAAGAACAGTCACACACGATTGAATTAAATTTTAATAATCACAAAGTAGCTTTATGTCATTTTCCAATTGATGTACGATATGATTATTCTGGTGTATGGAAGTATGAGGGTGAGCACCCAGAATGTTTTTTTGATACAAATACTTCAAAAGATATAAGATTTACTTTACCTAAAACAAAAAATGTTGTTTCTGCAGATAACGATCCACTGTTTTTTGGTAATACTATAGATAATTATGATGTTATAATTTATGGTCATTATCATTTTTATAGGCATCATAAATTCAATCAGACAGAGTTTTATTCATTGAATGGAACAGGTGTAGCTATAGATAAAGCTGCGATTTATTATATACTTGAAGAGAAAAATGGAGAATTGGATATTGTTGAACAATCTGTAGATTATGAATATCTAAAATTATATAAGGAATTAGATAATATAAATTATCCTAATAAAAAGACGTTTGAAAAATATATTGGAAAGATATGATATAATGGTTTAAAATTATATATGAATGAGGGATATTTATGGATGAAAATAAGATTAATATAGCAAAAAACGATACACGGGTTAAAATGAATAGCATATTAATGGGAAAAATTAATGTTTTTAGTGCAATACCAAGTAATCATTTAAAGGGAATCATTATTTATTGTCATGGACTAGGTAGTAATAAAAATTGGGCTACAAGATTTTATGATAGACTATTAGAAAATAATTTGGGAGTTTATGCTTTTGATTTTCCTGGGCACGGAGAAGATAAAACCGATTTTTCTCAATTTACTTTAAGCAGGTGTATTGATTATTTAAATGATGTAATTCATTTTGTTGCAAAAGAATACAATGTACCTATTTATTTATTTGGTTGTAGTTTTGGTGGCTTTGTCATTTTAAATCGACTTTTAGAAAAAAAATCTGATATACGAAACACTATATTAATGTGTCCAGCAATCAACTTTTGTGAAATAATGGAAAATAAATCTGGTATTTCTAATGATTATTTCAAGACTAATGAGTATATGCCTTTATATAATAATATTAAGATTTATAAAAATAGTTATGATGAGTTTAAAAATGGTGATAAAAAAATAAAAAATTCTAATTTTGACAATATATCAATTATACAAGGTACTTTGGATAAGACGGTTCTTTATGAAAATATAGAAAAATTTTGTACAAAGCATAGATTAAGTTTGACTACAATACAAGATGGAAAACACGAATTATATGGATATGATGATGAAATTATAGACTTTATTCTTTCTATAGTTCGTCCGTAAAATAATGTTTATACAGGGGATAGGGTAATATGGTAAATAATAAAAATATTTGTTATATAAATAAGCAAGAAGAAAATTTAAAAAGAAAACTGATAAATTTATTTTTACAAAATCAAGAAATTATTGTTGCATTTGATGATGCACACTTTGTTACATATCAATCGTTTTTAAATAATTTATTAAGTGGTGCTAATTTAGAAATATCAATGGACGAAGTAGCTGTATATAAAAAAAATTTAGAACTGAACAACTCTAGTGAATGGAAAGACACCTCTATTGATTTAGATAGGTGGAAATGTTTATATGCCAATAATGATAAAATAATGAATTATGTAAGAAGTCAAAATCCTGAAACTGTATTTATAATGGGAAAGCTATCTCAAGAATTATATAATTATATTAATGTTTATGGAAATAATTTTCAGATAGTTTTGCTTGAAACTTCCTATGATCATTATTTGGAAGCAATACTTCATCCGAATTCATTATTAATTGATACGGACAATAATTCTAAACAATTGAAGGAAGAAATTGTAAAAAAAGCTCGATTTGAAAGTCTTGATATTTCAAAAAATGTATCAATTAATGAATTGTGTAATGATGCTGAAATTTATTATTTTGTAAATGAATTTTTAAAATGTAAAGACTATGAGACAATTGTTTTTGAATTTCCTGATAAAGAACAAATTACGAATTTATCTTTTTCAGAAAAATTAAGGATGGCAGCAAAAGTAAATTATATATACTATTTAAGTAATTATAAAAATGATTTAGAAATCAGGCAATTATTAGAAAATGTTTTGGGAGATTTATTTACAGAAGATTACATAGAAAGGAAAAATTTATCTCCTGGGACAATTCTCAAAAATGGTATTTGTCGATTGGCTGATTCAAATAATAATTTTTGTAAGAGTATTAATGGTATTCGCTATACTACAGATAAAATTCATGATTATGCTTTTGACATCAATTTGTTTGGTCCTTGTATGATATATGGTGCTTTAGTTGATGATGCACACACCATTGCAAGCTATTTACAGAGAAAGGTAAATAAAGAGGATAGGGATTATTCTGTAAATAATTATGGTTTAAGAGCAATGGAATTGCCTGAACAAATTCGAATTGCTGATTCTGTAAATGTAAAAAATGGAGATAAAATGGTGTTTACAATATCAAGCAAAGAAAAGCAAAGATTATTAGAGCTCGGTTATAGTGATGTGATTTCTTTATTACCTGTATTTAATGATACTACTCTTCATAATTATTTTATCGACAAACCAGCCCATTGTAATCACGTTGCTAATTCTCATGTTGCTGAATATATGTATAGTAAAATAGAAAATAATTTATTGATTCGAAATCCAGATAATAAAAAATTAGCCCAACCAATAAAGCGAGAGATTAAAAGAAAAGTTTTTGAAAATAATAAGTATATTGAGGAATACTTAAATATGCTTAGAAAATTGAACATATCTAGGGGTCCTAATGGTGCTATATTGATGAATTGTAATCCTTTTACTTATGGTCACTATAATCTAATTGATTATGTTTCTAAACAAGTAGAACAATTATTTGTTATTGTAGTTCAAGATGATAAGTCTATATTTAAGTTTGATGATAGATTTAAAATGGTACAGAATGGTTGTAAACATTTTTCGAATGTAACAGTCATTCCAAGTGGAAAAATTTTTGGTTCTTCTATGATTTTCCCAGAATATTTTAATAGGGATGAAAAAACAGATGTTACATTAGATTTATCATTAGATAGAGAGATATTTACTGATTATATTGCACCGACGTTAAATGTAAAAAAGAGATTTGTAGGAGAAGAAAAAACAGATATTATAACTGCATCCTATAATAGAGAATTAAAGAATAATTTGCCATTGTATGGAATAGAAGTTATTGAAATTCCTCGATTTATGGATATAAATGGTACTGCGATTAGTGCGAAAGAAGTGAGAAAAGCTTTGAATAATAATGATTGGGAAAAAGTAGCACAGTTAGTTCCAGAAACAACATTAGCAATATTGAAAAAATATGACACCAACCATCAATCCAAAATTAAGGCAAAGGATAGAAAAACAATTACAAAATAAAAAATATTCAACAAAATAGATAATTTCGCTGAAACTGTGATTGAGATAAAATCATATAAAGATTTCAATCTTCATGAAAAAGTATCAAGCAATACTTATTAATATTAAGTAATTAAGAAATTTAAAACCGAATTTTATTATATTATTGAAACAAATTAGAACAGTAGACAAAAGTAGATTGTTCTAATTTTTTTGTTCATTAATTAAGAAAAAATTCATAAGTTTAAAGAGGAGGGATACTATGAATAAAAGCAAGGAATTAGTTATATGTGTTTTTGATGAAGATGCTCCAACAATTCAAGAAAAAATTTTAGAAGCATTTGAAATATATTTGAAGTCAACACTGCGAGAAGGAAAATATCAATAAATTTATACATTGGAAATAAATTTATAGGCAATTTATAATGATTGTATTATGTGGAGTTAGTTAGGAAGAAAGAGAGGGTGCAAATGAACAATTGCTTAACTGATAAAACATACAAAGCAGGAGGATATCTAAGGCTTTCAATAGAAGATGATAATAAAAATAATGAAAGTATAAGTATCAAAAATCAAAGAGCATTTATAAAAGATTTTGCTTTGAAAAACAATATTGAAATATATGATTACTATGTTGATGATGGATATTCTGGTGGTAATTTTGATAGACCTGCTTTTCGCCAACTAATAAATGACATTGAAAATGGTGTAATCGATTGTGTAATTACAAAAGATATGTCTAGATTAGGTAGAGAGTTTATAGAAACGGGCAATTATGTATTTAAGTATTTTCCAGAACATAATATTCGATATATTGCTATATTGGATAATTATGACTCTTTAACTCCTAATGGAGTAGAAGATATAATTCCTTTTAAGGCAGTTATCAATGATATGTATTTAAAAGATATATCAAAAAAAATTAAAAGTGTTCGACACGATATGATGAAAAAAGGAGAATTTGTAGGTAGTTCTGTTCCTTTTGGATATAAAAGATCAGAAGAAAATAGTAAACTACTTGTTATTGATGAATATGCTGCACCAATTGTTCAAAAAATCTTTGAATTAAAAGATAGAGGACAATCGGAAGGAAGGATTGCAAGAATTTTAACAAAGGAAGGGATTCAACCTCCAGATGTTTATAGAGGCAAGAAAATGAAAAAAGTCACGATAACTACAAATATATGGAAGGCCTCTTCTGTTAAACATATATTAGAAAATGAAGCTTATATAGGAACTTTGATTCAAGGAAAATATGAAAGAGTTAGCTTGAAGTCGAAAAAGAAAAGATTACTGCCAAGAAGTAAGTGGATAATAAAAAAAGGAGTATTACCTCAAATTATTTCTCCCGAAATTTTTGAAAGAGTTAATTCTCCCAAAAGAGGAACGGATATACGACATCGAAAATATGATTATTTATTAAAAGGATTCGTTGTTTGTGGTGATTGTGGTAAGACGATGTTAGTACGACGCGTAAAAGGGCAGAAGAGCTCTACAAAAATTACTCCAATATATCTGTGTAGAACCTATGCAACTTATCGTAATCATGTATGCACAATGCATTATTATAGAGAAGAAGATTTGAATGATCTTGTTTTAAAGGAAATTAGAACAATTTTAATCAAGTATTCTAATAATGAATCTTTAGAAAAAAAATATGAAACCTCTTTATGTAATTTTAATGTTTTAAGTAAATATGAAAATGCTTTAAATAATTATCAATCCAAAATGATTACGATTGATAAGGCTATTAGCAATTTATATAAGGATCGAGCAAATAATATTATTTCTAAGGATGAATTTTTTGGAATAAAAAGAGATTTAGAGCAAGATAGAGAAAAATGTGAAGAAAAAATAGCAGATTTAAAAATATTCATAAGAAAGCTAAAGAACATTTTAACGGACGAAAAAACGAAAAGAAAATACATTTCTGAATTTTTAAAAACAAAAAATTTTGATAAAGAAGTTTTAAGGACATTGATTCATAGAATCGAAATCCATGAAGATAAAACCGTTAAAATTTTCTTTAATTTTAATATAAATGAGGTTAACTATGGATAATAGATTAACTGTTTCTTATGGGCGATTATCTCAGGAAGATTTAGTTAAAGAAAAGGAATATTCATCTAGTATATACAATCAATTGAATTTTATAAAATCTTATGTTAAAAGTATGGGATTGATAGTGGACAAAGAATATATTGATGATGGGTATTCGGGAATTAACTTTGAACGACCTGGATTTGAAAAGTTAAAAGAAGATATTGAAAGTGGTTTCATTGGTATCGTTGTAACGAAAGATATGTCTAGATTAGGAAGAAATTTTTTAGAAACTGCCTATTATATAAGTGAGTATTTTCCTAAATATAATGTTCGATATATTGCTATTAATGATTGTTTTGATAGCAATAATCTTGGAGATAGTGAACAACAAATAATGTTTGGAATACGTTCTTTAATTAATGATCGATATGTTAAAGAGGCATCCATAAAAAGAAAACAAGTAGCAATGGCAAAAACTGAAGAAGGACAATTTATTGGATTTATGGCACCTTATGGATATAGAATCAAGAAAATGAAAGATCAAAGATTTCTTGAAGTAGATGAAGAAGCTGCAAATATAGTGAAGAGAATTTTTACGGAAGTAGCAAGTGGGAAAACTAGACAAGAAGTAGCAGATGGGTTAAATAAAGATAAAATTTTACCTCCTATACTTTATATGAAAATGACACCTAGTAAAAAGAAAAAATATTACTATGATTGGTCTAGTAATGTTATTTATAGAATATTGAAGAATCAAACCTATACAGGAAGAATTGTTAAAAGAAAATCAATGAAGCAAGACTATCATCAAAAACAAAGACAAGGAATACCTATAAGAGATTGGGAAACAATAGAAAATTGTCATCCTGCGATTATATATGATGAATTGTTTGAAGAAGCTAACAGGAAATTAAAACAAATTAAAAAAAGAGAAAAAAAAGATTATTGTGGTTTATTTAGTGGTTTAGTTATTTGTGGTACTTGTGGAAGAGCAATGACTCCATGTAGAGTTCAAAAAAATGATAGAAAAGAACAATATTATTTTGGATGTGGGAAAGTTGTTAATAGAAAGCGTTGTAAAAACAGAAAGATAGCAGATTCTCGATTAAGGACAATTGTTAAAGAAAATTTGAAAGATATTATGAATACCTATGTTGATTCAGAAAAAATTGTTTCTAAAGTAACGAAAGATCTATTAAAAAATGAAAGACTTGATTTGAAAATATCGAATTTAAAAGAAGATATTGAATTTCATAACGCTAATATTCGAAATCTGTATTTGAAAAAGACTACAGGAGAAATCACTTTAAATGAATTTGTTGAAAGAAAAGAAAAAGAAGTAAAACAGAAAGAACAATCCGAGCAAATGTTAAAAAAAATAATGGAATCCAAAAATGAAAAAATACGAAGAGAAGAAATGATTGAAAAATATAGTCAGTTTATAAATAATGATGAATTTGTAAACAATAGTGTTCGAGATTGGATAAAAGAAATTATAGTTTATAGCGATAATACATTAAAATTATCATTTCGATTTGAATTAGGAGCTCCTAAAAAAATAAAGTTGTATTAGGAAGATATATAATTAGAAGAAAGGTAGTATATATTAGGACAGTTCAAGAAGATAATTCTGTAATATAAATATAAAAAATCCAGAAATTCCTTAAATCTCCATTATGGCAAAGAGTTGCCTTTATTTAAAACCTACAAAGTTACTTAACAAGAATCAGCAGACGGGGATGAAGATTATTTAAATCGATGTTTAAAATTTTATCAGAAATTTCATATTATGGCATATGGAGCATGTATTGAAGAAGAAAATATCGGAGAAGAAATTGGACATTATTTGGAAGAATTAAATCCAGATATTGTTGTGATTACAGGACATGATGCTTATTATAAAAGAAAAGGGAGTAAGACAGATATTCAAAACTATAAGAACTCTCTTTATTTTGTAGATGCGGTAAAAGTTGCTCGAAATTATGAAAAGAGTCCGGATAAGCTTGCAATTATTGCTGGTGCTTGTCAAAGTGATTATGAAGAGTTGATTAAAGCAGGTGCAACATTTGCATCAAGTCCGAAGCGAGTCAATATTCATGCTCTGGATCCTGCTATTCTTGCTAGTAGTATTGCTTTGTCTGATAGAAATCAGGTTTTGGATTTAATTCATATTATTGAAAAGACAAAATATGGGAAAGATGGTGTTGGGGGAGTTATGACAAAAGGTGCAATGTATGTGGGGTATCCAAGATGATGAACATTGAAAAAATTCGGGAAGATATTCAAAAGAGAAAAGGAGAAACTCTTCATTTTTGTTTTCGTGGAAGCAGAGGGCAAGTAGATGATTTTCAAGGAGTCATTACCGATACTTTTCGGGGGGTATTTTTAGTTCATTCTTTTTCCGATAATCGTGTTAAATCTTATAGTTATTCCGATGTATTAATTGAAAATCTAGTGTTTGAAGATATCGATTCTTAAAATTTTTAATTTTTTTTCAACTTTTCTTGCAATTTCCCAATAATTGGTATATGATATACATGTAAAGTGAAAACTTTAGAAGGAGGAGACTATATGAAAATTACATCTGTTAATGTACGTAAAATCGAGAAAGAAGGTTCTCGTATGAAGGGAATTGCATCTGTATTATTAGATGATTGTTTCGCAGTACATGACATTCGTATTATTGAAGGAGACAAGGGATTGTTCATTGCTATGCCTAGCAAGAAAACAAATTCTGGTGAATATAGAGATGTTGCTCATCCAATTAACCCAGAAGTTCGTGCTATGTTTGAAGATGAAATCTTAAAAGCATATAACGAAGCAGAAGCTCCAGAAAGTGAGTAATCGCTTTCTTTTTTTTTCATATTTTTTATTCTTGGACATACACTTTATTAGAAAGGTGGAAAATTATGGACAAGGATACAAGTTTGCCAAATTATAATCATAGCATTACAATTGTTGAAAGAAAAAGTATTTTAGTTACAGGAGTTAAGAAAATTGAAAGTTTTGACGATGAAGAGTTTTTAATGGAAACAGTTATGGGTTATTTAGTTTTAAAGGGAAGTGATATGGAACTTTTAAAACTTGATACAATGCAAGGGAACGTTTCTATCAAAGGACTTTTGAAATCTTTTGCTTATGTTGATGATGGTGTAAAAAAAGATAAGGATAATACTTTTATAGGAAGGCTATTTAAATAATGCCATTGGAAGTGCAGTTACAAAGTCTTATTTTTTCCTTTGCATTTGGTTTTTTCTTTTCCTTTATGGTGAATCTTAATTATCGGTATCTTTTTTCAAGTAGAAAATGGATGAAAGTTGTTATCAATTTATTGTTTGTTTTAGTTCATGTGCTTTTTTATTTTATTTTGTTGAGAATGATTAATTCAGGGGTTCTACATATATATTTTTTAATAATGATTATTTTAGGCTTTTGGTTTGGCAGTTTTTATGCTCGAAAGGTCCGAAGGTATTAGTTTACATTTTTGATGTAAAGTTGTTAAAATATTTCAGAATTTACTTGAAATATTTTTTTTTGCTATTTATAATAGTTTTGTATAAAAAGGGTGGTGATTCTTGTAATGAGCAAAAAGACACGTCAAAAAAGAAAATTTCGGGCAAGAATGTTATTATTTGTTCCTGTTTGTGTTGGGCTTATTATTGTTCTTGGAGTTACCATTGGTAAATATTGGGTAGAGATTGCTGCAAAGTATCAAGAAAAAGCAAATTTGGCGGAAGAATTAGTAGAATTAAAAGAAAAAGAAGCAGCACTTACTGTTGATGTTGAAAAATTGCAAGATCCTGAATATCAAGGTCGATATGCAAGAGAAAAATATAATTATTCAAAAGAGGGAGAAGTTATTATTCGGATTCCAGAAGAATAGAAAAACAGTTATGGTCTTTCTTTTTTTTTGAAAGGTAAGTAGAATGTTGAAAGGAAGAAAACTTTTATGGAAAAAGTATATGATTTTTTACTTCATAAAGTAGATTTAAAAAGTACAGATGTCGTTGTTGTTGGAGTTTCTGGAGGACCGGATTCTATGGCACTTTTGTTTATTTTAACTCTTCTTAGAAAACAAATTGATTTTTCGATTGTTGTTGCACATGTTAATCACAATGTCCGAAGAGAAAGTGCTAAGGAAGCAATTTTTTTAGAAGATTGGTGTTTGAAAAATGATGTTGTATTTGAATCTATGAAAATTGAAAAATATAGTGATGATAACTTTCATAATGAAGCAAGAACCATTCGATATACTTTTTTTGAAAATATTGTTCATAAATATCATGCTCAATACCTTATGACAGCACATCATGGGGACGATTTGATAGAAACGATTTTAATGCGTATCGTAAGAGGATCTACTTTAAAGGGATATAGTGGATTCCATAGCATCGTAGAAATGGCAGACTATAAGATTTTAAGACCACTGATTTTTGTTACTAAAAAAGAAATTGAAGATTTCTTGTGGGAATATAAAGTTCCTTATGTTATAGATAAATCTAATTTTAAAAGCAAGTATACAAGAAATCGCTACCGGAAGAATGTTTTACCTTTTTTAAAACAGGAAGATCCACAAGTTCATGAGAAGTTTTTAAAATTTAGTAAGACTTTATACGAATATAGTGCTTTTTTAGATCGTCAAGTAGAAAAAGTTTATCATAAGGTTTATCATGACAAACAACTGGATATTCCTTCGTTTTTAGAACTTGATCGATTGGTTCAAGAAAAGATGATGTACCGGGTTTTAGAAGAAATTTATCATGATGATACGATGATTCTTCATGATCGCCATGTAGCTTTGATATTTGATTTGATTGCATCTTCTAAGAAAAATTCTTATATTTATTTACCCAACAATATTAAAATTGTCAAAGAGTATAACTTATTAAAGATTGTCGATGAAATTCAAGCAGTGGATAATTATGAAATGGAACTTTCTAGTTACGCAATTCTCCCTAATAAAAAACATTTGCAAAGAGTGGATGATACAAAAGAAAACGGGAATGATATTTGTAGATTAAATTCTCGTGAAATTACCCTTCCTCTCTATGTTCGAACTAGAAAACACGGAGATAAAATGGATTTATTAGGGATGAATGGACACAAAAAAGTGAAAGATATTTTTATTGATAAAAAGATTCCTATGGAAGAAAGAGAATTGTGGCCGATTGTTGTGGACTCTAAAAATCGAATTCTTTGGATTCCTGGTATAAAAAAAAGTAAATTTGTTAAGAAAAAATCAGAAAAGTGTGATATAATATATAAATATTACTGATGAAGGAGGAAAATAGATGATTAATAAAAATGTTAAAAAAGGTTTATTGCCTTATTTATTCTTGATTTTGTTGTTGTTAGGAATTTACTATTTTTATAACGTTTTTAATCAAGAAGTTCATATGATTGAGTACAATGAACTCGTTGGTTATTTAGAGGAAAAGAAAGTAGAAGATATTACAATTACACCTAGAGCAAGAGCCAGTGTTTATGAAATTCGTGGAAAACTTAATTCTTATGATGAAAGAGAAACATTTTTTGTACGAGTACCATTAACCGATAGTGTTGTTTCTGAAATTATGAAATACAATGCTGAAAGTGAATTTAAGTTTGATACAGAAACAGATCCTGAATCTAGTTCTTTGCTTCTTATTTTAGTGAACGTTTTGCCATTTGCTATTTTAATTGGTGGTGCATTCTTCATTTTAAGTCGTCAAATGGGTGGAGCAAATAAGTCAATGGACTTTGGAAGAAGTAGAGCAAGACTTGTTAGTGATGAAAATAAGGTTACTTTCCAAGATGTTGCAGGTTTAAAAGAAGAAAAAGAAGAGGTAAGAGAACTGATTGATTTCTTAAAAATGCCGAAGAAGTTCCAAAAACTTGGAGCAAGAATTCCGAAAGGAGTTTTATTGGTAGGTCCTCCTGGAACTGGTAAAACTTTACTTGCGAAAGCGGTTGCAGGAGAAGCGAATGTTCCTTTCTACTATATTAGTGGATCAGACTTTGTTGAACTTTTTGTTGGTGTCGGTGCAAGCCGTGTAAGAGATATGTTTAAACAAGCAAAGCATAATGCTCCTTGCTTAATCTTTATTGATGAAATCGATGCGGTTGGACGTCAACGTGGAACAGGTCTTGGTGGTGGACACGATGAAAGAGAGCAAACTTTAAATCAATTGTTAACAGAAATGGATGGATTTGGAGCAAATGAAGGAATTATCGTTATTGCTGCAACCAACCGAGCAGACGTTTTGGATCCCGCTCTTCTTCGTCCAGGTCGTTTCGATCGACAAGTAACGGTTGATTTACCAGATGTAAGAGAAAGGGAAGAAATTTTAAAAGTTCATGCTAAAAATAAAATTTTAGGAAAAGGGGTTTCTCTTAAAAATATTGCAAAAAGAACTCCTGGATTTAGTGGAGCAAGTTTGGAGAACTTATTAAATGAAGCAGCACTTCTTGCTGTTCGTCGAAATAAAGAAAGTATTACGATGAGTGAAATTGATGAAGCAACGGACCGTGTTATTGGTGGACCTGCTAAAACAAGTCGTAAATACAATGAACATGAAAAAGAAGTGGTTGCTTATCATGAAGCAGGTCATGCTGTTCTTGGAATTAAGTTAGACCATGCTGATGACGTTCAAAAAATTACGATTATTCCTCGTGGGCAGGCAGGTGG
The DNA here is from genome assembly GCA_947623645.1 of uncultured Bacilli bacterium. Classification (GTDB taxonomy): domain Bacteria; phylum Bacillota_I; class Bacilli_A; order RF39; family UBA660; genus MGBC162581. The sequence continues at coordinate 22,072 of CANQHK010000002.1, read as the reverse complement.
ATATACACTCATGATGCCAAAAGAGGAAACGTATCTTGCAACGAAGACAGAATTATTAGAGAGAATTACTGGTTTACTTGGTGGACGTGTTTCTGAAGAAATTCGTTTCCATGAAGTTACAACCGGAGCACACAATGATTTTGAAAAAGCTACCAAGATTGCTCGGGCGATGGTTACTGAATACGGTATGAGTGATTTAGGACCGGTTCAATTAGAACAACAAGAAGGTAGTGTATTCTTAGGAAGAGATTACAGTAAAAGTAAAAACTTCTCCAATGAAGTAGCACATGAAATTGATGAAGAAGTTCGTAAGATTATTCATGAATGTTACGAAAAAGCAAAAGATATTTTAAGTAAAAATCAAGATTTAGTTCAATCGATTGCCAATGCTCTTTTAGAATATGAAACAATTACCAAAGAACAAATTGATTATCTTGTTGAACATGGTAAAATGCCAGAAGAAGATATTGATATGATCAAAGAAGAACAAGATTTCGACGAGTTATCTCTTTCAGAACTTAAAACACTTGCAAAAGAGAAAGGGATTAAAGGATATACTAAACTTTCTAAAGAAGAACTAATCGATCGATTAAAAGAAGAGGCTGACCAATAAGGTTGGTCTTTTTTTGGAAATTTTCTTTTCTTTTTGTCGTTTTTCTGTATAATAGAAGTTAGAGGTGAGAAAATTGAAAGATAAGAAAGGATTTCTAAAAAAAGAAATGGGAGAGTTTCGTACGTTTATTGCTCGTGGAAATGTTGTTGATATGGCTGTTGGTGTCATTATCGGTGGTGCCTTTGGAAAAATTGTTACAAGCTTAGTTAATGATATTTTGATGCCTTTAATTGGTACTTTACTTGGAGGATTGGATTTTTCAAATTTGAGTATTCGAATTGGAGAGGAAGCAATTGCTTATGGAGCTTTTATTCAATCAGTTGTAGACTTTTTAATTATTGCTTTTTGTATTTTTGTGATGGTCAAGTTCTTTGCAAAATTACAATCTTTTGAGAAAAAAGAAGAAGTAGTAGAAGAAACACCAGAAGAAACAAAATCAGAAGAAGTTCTTTTATTAGAAGAAATTCGGGATTTGTTAAAGAAAAAGTCAAAATAGACGAAAGAACGGATTGTTCTTTTTTTCTTGCATTCTATTTTTATTTGTTGTATACTATCGTTGTTTTGTTGAGGTGACTAGCATGGAAGACCAAGAAGATATTAAAAACTATGAAACTCTTTTTCTAAGAAATGGGAATACTTCGAAATTTCTTGATTATGACATTCTTTTAGAACTTTATCAGCGATATTTATTGGTTGCTTTAAATCAGCAATCCTCTCTTTACTTAGATATGATTTATATTTCTCTATTGGTTTCTGGATTTTCTTATTATTTAGATAAGATTTTTGGAGAAAGTACATTAACATCTTCCGATATCGTTCTAATTGTTGAGGGAATTTTTGAAAAAGTTCAAAGAAGAGAAAATTTTACGAAGGAAGATCAGATTTATTTTCTTTCTCATCTTCTCGTTCAAAAATTAGATGAACAGAACCTTTTACAATTTTATCGGAAAGAGTGTGCTTTGATTCTTAAAACGGCTTGTCGACTTCATTCTAAAGAAGAATTTACAAAAACGTATCAATATTCTTAGAACAAGGGTGATTATATGAGTTTTAAAATTGGAAATGTTTTAATTAAAAATAGAATTGCACTTGCTCCGATGGCGGGGATTTCCAATCCTGCGTATATGAAAATTGTAGAAGAAATGGGATGTGCGTATGCTGTTACGGAACTTATTAGTGCTGAAGCTGTCGTTCGTGGAAATAAAAAGACGTTTTCCATGTTAAATGGAATCGATACTTTAAAGATGCCCGTTGCTATTCAAATTTTTGGTGGCAAAGTCGAAAGTTTGGTAAAAGCAGCAAAAATTTTAACAGATATGTATCCTGTTTCTATTTTGGATATTAATATGGGATGTCCTGTTCCAAAAGTTGCTGTTCGATCAGAGGCAGGTGCTGCACTTCTTAAAAATCCTGAGAAAGTTCGGGAAATTGTTTCATCTGTTGTAGAGAATGTTTCCGTTCCAGTAACGGTTAAGATTCGAAGCGGTTGGGATCAAGAACATATCAATGCTCCTCTTATTGCTAAAATTTGTGAAGAGGCAGGAGCAAGTGCTATTTGTATTCATGGAAGAACCAGAAGTCAAGGATATACAGGAAAAGTTGATTATGATGTGATTCGATCTGTCAAAGAGGCAGTGTCCATTCCGGTTTTTGGAAATGGAGATATTGTCGATATCGAAAGTTGTGATCGGATGTTTCAAACAGGAGTTGATGCAGTTATGATTGGACGAGGCGCTCTAGGAAATCCTTGGATTTTCCAAAAATTAATCAATCATTTAGAAGGAAAAGAATCTTTTGAAGTTTCTAATGATGAAAAGATCGATGTCTGTTTAAAACATCTTGAATATTTAAAAACTTTTCAAGGAGAAAGAACCGCAGTACTGGAAATTCGAAGCCATGTGGCATGGTATTTAAAAGGTTTACCAAATTCGAAAGAAATCCGAGAAAAAATCTTCCTTGTTCATCAAACTCATGATATAATAAAGTTACTCAACGAGTACAAATTGAATTTAAGAAAAGAGGGATAAGGATGGAGAAAGCTTATTTTTTTCCAAGGTTACTTGCTTATATTCTAGATATTATTATTGTTAGTTTTGCTGTTAGTATTATAGGACTTGTTATACCTGTTTCTGATAATTATGAAACAATCCAAAAAGATGCAACAGAACTTCAAGAAAAATACATTAATGAGGAAATCAATATGGAAGAGTTTGTACGCCAATATGCATTGATTACTTATGATTTAGATTATGCATCTGTACCAAGTTACATTTTAGAAATTACATGCGTGATTTTGTATTTTATTGTTTTTCAATTTTATCAGAATGGTCAAACATTTGGTAAAAAGATTATGAATATACGAATTGTTAGTGCAAGTGAAAGGAAACTTACAATTAATGATTATATTTACCGAGCAATGGTACTAAATTCTGTTCTCGTAAATCTTTTAATTGTTATTTTTGTATTATTTATGAAAAGAGACTATTATTTCTATGTAAGTTATCCTTTACAAATTATTCAAATGATTATATCTTTCATTACGATTTTTATGGTATTATTTAGAAAAGATGGAAGAGGTTTACATGATCTTGTTGGAAATACCAAAGTAGTTATGGATAAGTAGGAGGTAGTTATGCGAGAATTTACAGAACAAGAATTAGTTCGACGGGAAAAAGCAGAAGAGTTAAGAAAACTTGGAATTGATCCGTTTGGACATCGTTTTGATGTGACGTCGAATTCGAAAGAAATAAAAGATCTTTATTTGGATAAAACGAAAGAAGAATTAGAAGAAATTAAGAAACCGGTAGTTGTTGCTGGTAGAATTATGACGAAACGAAGAAATGGTAAAGCAGGATTTATGCATATTCAAGATAAGTTTGGTCAAATTCAAATTTATGTAAGATTTGATAATGTTGGAGAAAGTGCTTATGAATTGTTTAAAGCATCCGATATTGGGGATATCGTTGGAATTGAAGGGTATGTGTTTAAAACAAATACAGGTGAATTAAGTATTCACGCGACGAATTATATACATCTTGTAAAAGCATTAAGACCTCTTCCCGAAAAATTTCATGGACTTACTGATGTTGAAGAGAGATATAGAAGACGTTATGTTGATTTAATTATGAATGAAGATGCTCGTAGAGTTGCCTTTATGCGTCCGAAAATTATTCGTTCGATTCAACATTATTTAGATGATTTGGGATATGTCGAAGTAGAAACTCCAGTGTTACAACCAATTTTAGGAGGAGCAGCAGCACGTCCATTTGTTACGCATCATAATACCTTAGATATGCCATTTTATCTTCGAATTGCAACCGAACTTTCTTTGAAAAGACTTTTGGTTGGTGGTATGGATGCTGTTTATGAAATTGGAAGATTATTCAGAAATGAAGGAATGGACCGAAAACATAATCCAGAATTTACTACGATTGAAGTTTATAAAGCTTATAGTGATTTAGAGGGAATGATGGATTTAACAGAAGGAATTCTTTCTCATGTTGCCATGGATGTCCTTGGTACGTATGAAATTTCTTGGAAGGGAGAACAAATTTCTCTTGCTCCTGGATTTAAAAGACGTCATATGGTGGATTTAATTCGTGAAAAGACAGGAATTGATTTCTTTCAAGTTTCTTCTTTTGAAGAAGCAAAATCTTTAGCAGACGAACATGATATTGTAGTAGAGCCTCATTTTGGTTATGGTCATATTGTCAATGCATTCTTTGAAAAATATGTAGAAGAAACGATTGTTGAACCTACCTTTGTTTTTGGTCATCCTGTTGAAATTAGTCCTCTTGCTAAAAAAGATGAAAAGGACCCTCGATTTACGCAAAGATTTGAACTTTTCATTTGTGGTAGTGAATATGCCAATGCATTTACGGAGTTAAATGATCCAATCGATCAATATGAACGTTTCGAAAATCAATTAAAAGAAAGAGAATTAGGAAACGATGAAGCAAATGAAATGGATATGGATTTCGTAGAAGCTTTGGAATATGGAATGCCTCCAGCTGGAGGAATGGGACTTGGAATTGACCGTCTTGTTATGTTAATTACAGGCTGTGAATCAATTCGAGAAGTAATCTTGTTCCCACATATGAAGAATAAAAAATAATCAAGAAGTTAAAAAAACAGTTCTTTGGCGCATCATTTTGGATGCCAGAATAGAACTGTTTTTTGATTTTTATGGAAAAATATTCTAATTTTTAGAAAATTCTTTGTATTTCTTTTAAAAACTTGCTATAATGGAATTGGGAGGGTTAATATGAAAAAACATAATATTTTAAAAGTAGTTTTAATTTCTATCTTCATTGTCTTTTTACTATCTTGGATAATTCCTAGAACATACTATAGTACAGAAGCTATGGAACTTTTGGAAGGACCTGAAAGAATTCAACTTGGTTTATTCAATTTGTTCTCATATCCACAAATCGTTTTATCTTATTTTATTCATATTTTGTTTTACGTAATATTATGTGGTGGACTTTATGGTGTGTTGTATCGAATTCCAGCATACAAAGCATTCTTAGAAAAAATCGTTTCTGGATTTAAAGGAAAAGAATCTATTTTCTTAGTGCTTGTTATGGTACTTCTTGCTGCACTTTCATCTGTATGTGGATTCTCATTAGGATTTCTTGTTGTATTTCCAATGTTGATATCAATCATTCTTATGATGGGATATAACAAGATTGTTGCAGCTAGTGTTACCGTTGGAAGCGTACTATGTGGTATGATTGGTACAACTTATGGTGCCGATACTTTTAGTTATGTTCATTCTATTTTAGAAACAGAAGCAACAGGTGATATGCTTTATAAGGTAATTATTTTAGCTCTTGCAGTTATCTTATTGATTTTTAATGTACTTCGTTATGCGAAGAAAACAAAGAGTCAAACTTCTGTTAATAAAGGACAATATATTCCAGATACAGTAACCGTTGCAACAGATAAGAAAGTTCGCATTTGGCCACTTGTTGTCATTTTTGATTTGATGCTTATCATTATGCTTCTTGGAGTATTTCCATGGTCAACGGTATTTCCTAAATTTACAGTCTTTACCGATGTTTATAATTGGGTAATGGAATTTGAAATTTTCGATTTTCCAATATTCGCAAAGATTTTAGGAGATGCCCAAGCATTTGGAGAATGGGGATATGCACTAGCACAAGTTGCAGCAGCAGCACTTCCTGTTATGGTTATTCTTACAACCATCGTTCTTGCTCTTGTTTATCGTCTTTCTTTTGACAAATTTCTAGATGGCATTACAGATGGAATGAAAAAAGCTTTAAAACCAGCAGTGATTATGTCACTTATTTATATGCTTTTAATTATTTCAACTTATCATCCAGTTCAATTATATTTTGTAAAACTACTTTTAGGTCTTGGTAAAGGATTAAATGTTGTTATTATGAGTGTTATCGTATTTTTAGGTAGTTTCTTAAATGTAGAAGCTATGTATACAGCAGAAGCAATACTTCCTTATACAATGACAGTTATTACAGATAGTTCTTTATATTCTATTATTGCCGTTATTTTCCAATCTATCTATGGTCTTGGAATGCTTGTACTTCCATCTAGTATCATTTTGATGGGTACACTTTCATATTTAGATATTTCTTACGGAAAATGGTTAAAGCATATTTGGAAATTATTTGTAGAAATCCTTATAGTGCTTATCGTAGTATTCATCATCATGTTAGCTGTATAGAAGCCTCGGCTTCTTTTTTTTTGGTATTTTTCTTCCCATTTTTGGAAAAATATGATATGATGTAGTAAGATAGAGGTGATAAGCAATGCCGAAAGACTTATATCAAGATGTACAAGAGAAACTTTCTAATTATGATTTAGAACTTTCTTCTTCCGAAAATGGATATTCTATTTCTTTTAAGCAGGATAAAGATAATGTTCTTTTAAAAATATTTCAAGAAGTTTGTTTGAAAAAAGGATATAATCTTCTTTTGAAAAATCAGAATGGAAATTGTAGTTTAGTAATTTATACGAACAATCCTTCTATCGACTTAAATTATCTTCTTACCGATATTCGTTCTGCGATGAACCTTTATGAGGAAAATCATAATTATTTATCAGAGATGGATAAAGAAATTGCCAATATTTATGAGCTTTTTAAAAATTCTTTAAACTATCCAGGAAACTTTGGAATTGGTATCGCCAATTATTCTACCAATAAAAAATATATGGTTAAAACAGATATGAAGGAAATGCAAGAACTTTTGAAACAACAAGGGTTAGAGTTTGAGGATAATCGTTTAGTGGTTTCTTCCTTAGCAGAAGAAGAAATTCAAAATGCATTTTTAAAAGCAGTTCAAACAATTCAAGATAAGTCTATAGAGAACCAAGAGAAAAAAGAAAAAGATGAAGTACCGGAATTAAGTTCCTTCCAAGATCATATCTACGAAAGACTTTTAGCAACAGCAACTGGACTTAATGCTCACATTCGTCTTTCTATTTTGCATGATGGCGAAGAATTATCTGAAAGAATTATTCAAGCAACTTACATTCATAAAGAAGATGGTGTTATTGCCAATAAAGAAACATTAGAATATAAAGATGGAGAAGATTTCGATAACAATATTCTACCGCAAATTATTGAAGACTTTCAAAAAAATGTCCTATTAGATGGAAAAAATGTAGAAGTAAATGAGGTAGATCCGACAAAATGTTATTTGCATTCTGAAGGGGAAGAAAATGATATTTATTTAGAAGGATATGATGTTAATCAAATTCGTTCCTTAGTAACGAGTTCTAAAGAAGATTTGCTTTCTCCAAAAGCCGAAAAAAGAAATGATTTACAAGAAGAACAAATAAATCCTTCTGTAGACGAAATTCCATCTTCCAAAAATTTTGAAGAGATGACAATGGATTCTCCTATAAAGGAAGAATCATCAGAAAAAAAGATACTTCATAAAAGCCTTGGAGAATATCCAACTTCTCGTGCAGGACTTTCCAATTGGATGATGCTTGCGTTCTTTCTTGCTATTGATTTTGTTGCAATCGCAGTAGGTGTTTATTTCTTGCTTTCTTAGAATACAAATTTTTGTATTCTTTTTTGTATATATTTTTTAAAACTTTCTCATTATATTCATAGAATAGAAATGGAGGGAGTTTCATGTTTTCAAGATTTAGTGAAGAAGCACAGAAGGTGTTACTTTTGGCAAAAAAAGAAATGATGGAATTAAAACATCCTTATGTTGGAAGTGAACATCTTTTTTTGGCAATATTGAAAGAATGTGAGGAGATATCCTTAAAATTTGAAGAGATGGGTGTATCCTATAAACGGTTTAAGGAAGAACTCGTTCGTGTTATAGGGATTGGGAAAGAAGAAAATTCTTGGTTTATTTATACTCCTTTATTAAAGAGAATTTTAGAAAATGCTGCAGTTACTTCAAGAGAAGTGAATGCTATGGAAGTGAATGTTTATCATTTAGTAATTGCGATGATTGAAGAAGGAGATGGCGTTGCTCTTCGACTTCTTGCTCAAATGGATGTGGATATCGATGATATCTATGAAGAGTTTTCCGCAAAACTTGTGGATAAAAAAGGAAAGCAAAAAAGAAAATTATTAGTCGAAGAATTTGGTGTTGATTTAACAAAAAAAGCAAGTAGAGGGGAAATTGATCCAGTCATCGGAAGAGAGAAAGAAGTTTTAAGAATGATTGAGATTCTTAGCCGACGATGTAAAAATAATCCATTATTAGTTGGAGAAGCAGGGGTAGGGAAAACTGCTGTTGTTGAAGAACTGGCAAGAAGAATTGCTAAAGAAGAAGTTCCTTTAAGTCTTAAAGGAAAAAGAATTATTGCTGTTGAAATTGCTAGTTTGGTAGCAGGAACAAAATATCGCGGAGAATTTGAAGAACGTGTGCATAAAATTTTAAAAGAGATTGAAGCACGAGATGATGTGATTATTTTTATTGATGAGGTTCATACTTTAGTTGGGGCAGGAGGAGCAGAAGGAGCAATTGATGCTTCCAATATTCTAAAACCTGCTCTTGCTAGGGGAAATTTAAAACTCATTGGTGCAACTACTTTAGAAGAATATAAAAAGACAATTGAAGAAGATAAAGCTTTTGACAGAAGATTTCAAAAACTCGAAATTTTAGAGCCAACTCCTGAAAAAACATATGAAATTCTATTGGAACTAAAACCTCTTTATTGTTCTTTTCATGGAGTTAAAATGGAAGATAATCTGTTAAAAGAAATTGTTCGTTTGACGGATTTATATATGTATAATCGGAAACAACCAGATAAGTCTATTGATATATTAGATGAAGTTTGTTCGAAGGTTCAATTACAAATGAATCCTAAAAATGAAAAGATTCTACTTTTGAAAAAAGAACTTACAACTTTAGAAGAGAAAAAACAGGAATGTATTCAAAAGCAGGATTTTCAAGAAGCACTTCGCATGAAAGAAAGAGAAAAAGAAATTTTGTCTATTTTAAATACCGACTCATTAAAAGTTTCACAAAATAAAATAAAAACAGTTCATTTGGAAGATATTCGAGAAGTTGTTGTAAATAAAACAAAAATTCCAATCTTTGATCTGGATGAAAAGGGTCTTCGCCAACTTTCAAAAATGGAATCTGCTTTTCAAAAAAAGATTGTTGGGCAAAAGAAAGCGGTTCATCAACTTTTAGAACTTACAAAAAGAATAAAATTTGGCCTTCAAAAGCAAGGCAAACCTTCCTCTTTCTTATTTGTAGGTCCAACGGGTGTTGGAAAGACGATGCTCGTTAAGGAGTATGCTAAATTTTTAGTAGGAGAAGAAAATCTTATTCGCATGGATATGAGTGAATATCGAGAAAGTCATTCGATTAGTAAGATTATTGGATCTCCAAGTGGATATGTTGGATACAATGACGGAAAAAATGTATTAGAACAAATTCGAAATCATCCTTATGCAGTACTTCTTTTAGATGAAATTGAAAAGGCTCATCCCGCTGTTTTAAATTTGTTTTTACAAGCTCTTGATGAAGGGTTCATGAGGGATGCTACTTCAAGGAAAGTTCGATTTGACCACATAACAATTATTATGACTTCCAATATTGGATTTGGAAAAAATGAAATTGGCTTTTGCAAAGACACAAGTTCTGTGCACTCTAAATTGAAAGAATTTTTAAGTATAGAGTTTATTAATCGAATTGATGAAGTTCTCGTTTTTGAATCTTTGAAAGAAGAAGATATTCGAAAAATTTTGGAAAATAAATTACAAGAAGTTCGAAAAAAGTTTTTAGAAAGAGGAATTCATTTACAACTTCGAAAAAGTGTTTTGGACGAAATTATTGAAATGTCTAATTATCAAGAATTTGGAGCTCGGAAACTTGACCATATATTAAGTCAAAAAGTTGATTCCTTGGTTATTCAAGAAATTCTTTTGGGAAAGAAAAACGTTTCGATTCAAACATTGAAAGCCATGTAAGGTATTCTAAAAGAATATCTTTTTTTTCATATTTATGGTATAATACATAAAAGAGTTCCTTTGGAAATTTCTTTATCGTATAATAAAATAGGAGGGCTTATGAAAATTTATAATACATTACATCGAAAAGTAGAAGAATTTATTCCTCATGAAGAGGGGATTGTTCGGATGTATACGTGTGGACCAACCGTTTATAATTATGCTCATATTGGGAATCTTCGTACGTATATTTTTGAAGATGTTTTAGAAAAAGGACTTCGCTATTTGGGGTACGATGTCAAAAGAGTTATGAACATTACGGATGTTGGACATATGACAAGTGATGCCGATAGTGGAGAAGATAAAATGGAAAAGGGTGCAAAAAGGGAAGGTAAAAGTGTTTCTGAAATTGCTCAGTTTTATACCGATGCTTTCTTTCAAGATTGTACTGCTTTAAATATTCATCGTCCTGAAATTGTGGAAAAAGCAAGTGATCATATTGATCAGTACATTCGAATGATTTCGAAAATGTTGGATGAGGGGTATGCTTATATATCTTCAGGAAATGTTTATTTTGATATTAGTAAAGCAAAGGATTACTACCAACTTTCTGGAAAAAAACCAGAAGAACTTATGGTGGGAGTTCGGGATAGCGTAGAAGAAGATAAAGCGAAAAGGAATCCCTTTGATTTTGGACTTTGGTTTACTTTATCGAAATTTTCGAATCAAGTAATGAAATGGGATTCTCCTTGGGGTGTTGGATATCCTGGATGGCATATTGAATGTAGTGGACTTTCGGCTTTATATTTAGGAGAATATTTAGATATTCACTGTGGTGGTGTTGATAATATTTTCCCTCATCATACGAATGAAATTGCGCAAAGTGAAGCTTATTTTGGACATAAATGGTGTAATTATTGGGTTCATGGAGAACATTTAAATGATCAATCTGGAAAGATGAGTAAATCGAGTGGGGAGTTTTTAACGCTTTCTCTTTTACAGAAAAAAGGATATTCTCCTCTTGCTTATCGCTACTTTTGTTTAGGAAGTCATTATCGGAACAATTTGGTTTTTTCTTATGATGCTTTAGATCAAGCAGAGGGAGCCTACAAAAAGTTAAAAAGACGTGTTCAACAGTTGGATCGTACTCCTGATTTACATGAAGAAAAAATTGATTTTTACGATGAGAAATTTCGAAGTGCCATTGAAAATGATTTAAATACTTCTAGTATGTTAACCCTTGTTTACGATGTTTTAAAAGATTCTGAACTTACTGATTTTTCGAAACTTTATTTAATTGAAAAATTTGACAAAGTATTATCTTTGGATTTGTCTAAAGAAGAAGAGGTTGATTTGGAAGAAGAAATTCTTTCCAAGATTGAAGAAAGAAATATTGCTAAGAAAAATAAAGATTTTGAACTTGCTGATAAAATTCGAGATGAATTATTGCAACAGGGGATTCGACTTTTGGATACTCGAGAAGGTACGACTTACGAAAGAATATAGATAGGAGGAAAGAATATGTATTATATGTCTTATTCGGGGTTTGATTTTATTGGATATGGTCTTATTATTTTAGGTACGATTATTACTTTAGTTGCAGAGTTTTATCTTCGAAGTCGTTATTCGAAATATAGAGTTATTGAAAATGAAAAGAAGCTTACAGGTGTTGAAGTTGCTCGCAAGATTCTTGATAAAAATGGATTAAAAGATGTTTATGTTACAGAAGTTGCTGGAAATTTAACGGATCATTATGACCCCAATCGAAGAGTGGTTCGTTTATCCAAAGAAATTTTTCATGGAACGTCGATTGCCTCTTTAAGTGTTGCTGCTCATGAATGTGGTCATGCGATTCAACATAAAGAGGGATATTTCTTTATTAAATTAAGAGGTTTCATGGTTCCTTTCGTAAATTTTGCATCAAAGTTTGGTTATATTGCTATTTTCCTTGGAATTTTATTTAGTTGGATTGACCTAGCTTGGGCTGGAATTGGACTTTTACTTGTTATTTTACTTTTTCAACTTGTTACACTACCTACAGAATTTGATGCTTCGAGACGAGCTCTTGCCATTCTAGAAAAAGAAAATTTGCTTACGGATCACGAAGTAGAAGGTGGAAAAGATATGCTTCGAGCAGCTGCTCTTACTTATGTTGCAGGTCTTGCTACGACGTTGTTAGAAATCTTTCGATTGTTTTTAATTGTTCGAGGTAGTGATGATGATTAGGAGGTTTTCCTCCTTTTTTGGTGCAACAAAAATTTTTTGTTTCTTTTTCGCTTATTTGCTTGAGTTTTTAAATTTTATCGATTATGATTATTTTAGGTGATATAATTGAAAGTCGTTGAAGTGAATGTTTTAGTTCTTGCCTATTTAGGTGATGTACTCTATGAAGAATATGTTCGGAAGTTCTTTGTTTTAAAAGGAATTCCTTCTGTTTTAGAACTTCAAAAGAAAGTTGTACCAATCGTTCAAGCAAAGGGGCAGGCCAAATTTTTAGCGAAGTTTTTAGAGGAAGATTTTTTTACGGAAGAAGAGCTTTCTGTTATTCATCGAGCAAGAAATGCGAAGAATCATGGAAGTCCAAAGAATTGTGATATATTGACTTATAAGTATGCAACTGCAATGGAGGCCGTGATTGGGTATTTGGATCTTGTAGGAAATAAATCACGAATCGATGAAATTATGGAAAAGATATTGGAGGAATACAAATGATTGTTTATGGAAAAAATGCTTGTATAGAATATTTGGAAAAAGAAAAACCAAAGAAGATTTATTTGCAAAAGGATTTTTCGGACCGTAAAATTTTATCTCTTATTCATCAATCCACAGAAAATGTGGATAAAAAATTTTTGGACCATTTATGTTCGGGAGTTCATCAGGGCATTGCTATCGAAGTTGCTGATTTTGAATATTCGGATATTTATTCTGTTTTAGACCAAGATGATTGCTCTTTGATTCTTTTAGATCATCTGGAGGATCCTCATAATTTAGGTGCTATTATTCGAACTTGCGAAGCAGCAGGAATGAGTGGAGTGATTCTTCCAAAGGACAGAAGTGCATCGGTCAATGCGACAGTTTTAAAAACAAGTGTTGGTACAGCTTCCAAAGTTCCAATCTTTCAAGTTACCAATTTAGTCGATACCATTGGACTTCTTAAAAAACATGGATTTTGGGTTGTTGGAACAGATATGTCGAATCAAGATTATAGAAGCATTGATTATACGGGAAAAATTGCGATTGTTATTGGGAATGAGGGAAAAGGAATGAGTCCATTGGTTCGAAAATCTTGTGATTTTGTAGCATCCATTCCCATGTATGGAGAAGTCAATAGTTTAAATGCTAGTGTTGCAGCAGGAATTATGATTTATGAGGTGGTTCGTCAAAAACATAAAAATTAGGGGGGAAAATATGGAATATAAAGATATAAATGATTATGAATTATTGTATATGATAAAGGAAAACTCAGATGAATCAATAGAACTTCTTTTCCAAAAATATCAACCACTAATAAAAAAGTATATTTATAAGTGGTGGCCAACTTTACAACAATTTCATCTTGAAAAAAGAGATGTAGAGCAAGATATGTATTGTGCTTTCTTTAGTGCTCTTTCAAATTACGATGAAGTTTTGAATTCTTCTCTTTATACATATTTAAATCATGTTTTCGAAAAAACCATTGCCAATATTATTCGCCTTGAAACACTTTCCAAAAATCAGATTTATAAACATTCTGTTTCTCTCAATAACAATTTCTCTGAGGAAACGGAATATCAAAATTTTTTTGCAGATGGTACAATGGACGTTTGTGCTTTAGCGGATGCCTTTTTTTTGCAAGAAGACATTTATACTTTTTGTTATACCTTACCGATTAACCAAGCAGAAATTTTTGAACTTTATTTAAATCAGTATAAAGTTCGGGACATTGCCAAGTTCTTGTCTTCTAAACCAAGAAATATTTCAAATAAGTTAATTCGAATTCGAAAAAAGTTAAAAAGATATTTAGAAAAATTAAATTATGTTGTATAATATTCTATAGAATTAGAAAGAATTAATGTGAGGGAGATTTATGGATAATCGATTAAGTTTGCAGGAATATCTTTCAAGTTATAAGACAGATCTCGAAAAACGTCAGGTATTTTATGCTGTTTTCGAAGAAATGCACCGTTTTCATAATAATGGAGAATACTTAACAGAATTATCTTTTCAAACGGTTAGTGTTTGCTTTACAAACCCTACGGACATTCATTTTTCTCATTATAAGAAAATAGGAACACGTCCGATTCAAGAAGTTTTAGATTTAAAATTTCAAAATATTCTTCTTCTTTCGCAAATGATGATTTCGTCATTTTTAGAAAATGGAACTTCTCGTATGTTGTGTTTGAAAGTTATAAAAGAAAATCTTCCATCTTTAAAAAAGTTTTTAGCAAGCGACGATTATCCTTATTTTGAACGAGTTTTTTTACAAAAAGAATATTTATATTATGACGATTACATGCGAGAGCTTAGTGGAGATGAACGACCATTTCTTGAAAAACGTTCAGCCTCTACCCAAGAACAAGCATTTACAACCTATTTATTACTTGCTATTAATTTGGTCGTCGTTACTTTAATATTGGCTTGTATTTTTCTGTATTTACCGAGATAGATATCTATTTTTGCGTTTTTTCTTTGATTTTTTTAAAAATCTTCAAAGAATTGTTGACAACTTCCATCTTTTATGGTATCTTGTAGGTAACACGGAAACGGTGTTTTTATTTTGATTTTAAATAAGGTAGGTGGGTCGTATGGCAAAAATTACAAAAGCAACTAGAGAAGTAGTTGATGTTGATGAAGAAATTCGAAAAGTAACAGCAGGAAAGAAGAACAAAAAAGAAAATTCAAAGACAGAAGAAAAAAAGGAAGAGGTACTTTCAAAAACTAAAAAAGAAAAGAACAAAAAGAAAGAGACCTCTCGTAAAAAGAAAGATAAAAAAGAAAAGAAAGACAAGAAAAAGAGATTTTCTCCTTTCAAATTCTTTAAAGAAGTAAAAAAAGAGATGTCTAAAGTAAAATGGCCAAGTCGTAAAGAGATGGTTCAGTATTCTATTGCAACCATTACATTCATTATCTTTTTTGGAATTTTCTTCTATGTTATCGAAATTATTATGGCATTATTGAAAGCGTGGGTGTAGACGATGGAAAAAGAATGGTATGTTGTAAACACGTACTCTGGACATGAAAATAAAGTAAAAGAAAAACTTGAAATGCGTGCTGAAAGTATGGATATGAAAGATTATATCTTTCGTGTTATCGTTCCAGAACAAACCGAAGTTGAAGTTAAAGACGGTGTTGAAAAAACTAAAGTTAAGAAAATGTTTCCTGGATATATTTTAGTAGAAATGGTTATGAGTGACGAAGCATGGTATGTTGTTCGAAATACTCCGGGTGTAACAGGATTCATTGGATCTAGTGGAAAGGGTGCAAAACCAACTCCTCTTCAACCTTATGAAGTCGATAAAATCTTGAAAGATATGGGAATGAGTCGAATTGAAGTCGATAAAGACTTAGAAGTTGGAACTCGCGTTAAAATTATTTCTGGTCCATTTGATGGAATGTTCGGAAAAATTGATTCTATTGATGCACCAAATTCGAAAGCAGTTTTACTTGTCGATTTATTTGGTCAAGAAACATCGGTTGAAGTAGATCTTACAGAAATTGAAGTAGCAAAAGCTTAAAAATTTGAAAAAATCTTGGAAAACTGTTGATTTTTTAAGGATTTAATGTTATTATTTACGTGCTGTTGTACATTTGCAACAGAAGATTAGTGGGAAGCTTAGGCGGAAAAAAAAGTAAGCTATTAGAACCACTCGCGAAAACGTAATTTTAAAAATTTATAGGAGGTGTTTTTCGTGGCAAAGGAAGTTGTTAAAAAAGTGAAATTGCAAATTGAAGCTGGAAAAGCAACCCCTGCTCCACCAGTTGGAACAGTTTTGGGACCTGCCGGAATCAATTTACAAGAATTCTGTACAAAATATAATGATGCAACTAGAGATAAAATGGGAGATGTATTACCAGTTGAAATTTCTATCTATGATGATCGTTCTTTTGACTTTGTAATTAAAACTCCACCTGCTCCATTCTTAATTTTAAAAGCAGCAAAAGTGAAAAAAGGGTCTTCTAAAGGAAGCCAAGAAATCGTTGGAAAAATTACAAAAGATCAACTTCGAGAGATTGCAGAAACAAAATTGCCAGATCTTAATGCCTATACAGTAGAAGAAGCAATGAAAATTGTGGAAGGTACTGCTCGTAATATGGGTATTGAAGTTGTCGAATAAGTTTGTTTTCACATATAGTTTATCTATGTGGGAGGAGAAAAAAGCAAGCGCTTAAATCAATCCGCCAAAGGTTCTATTTGAACAAAACCACATAAGGAGGTTAGAAAATGAAAAAGAGAAGCAAGAAATATGTGCAAGCTTCAGAAAAACTTGAAAAAGGAAAAGTTTATACAAAAGAAGAAGCCGTAAAACTCGTTAAAGAAACATCTGTAAGTAAATTTGATTCCTCTGTTGAAATTGCTATTCGCTTAAATCTAGATACGAAAAAAGCTGATCAACAATTAAGAGGTGCAATCGTACTTCCTCATGGAACTGGAAAGACTAAAAAAGTTTTGGTTGTTGCAAGAGGAGAAAATGCTACGAAAGCAAAAGAAGCTGGTGCTGATTATGTTGGAGATACTGATATCTTAGAAAAAATCGAAAAAGAAAATTGGTTTGAATTTGATGTTATGATTGCAACTCCAGATATGATGCCACTTCTTGGTAAATTAGGTAAAGTATTAGGTCCTAAAGGACTTATGCCAAACCCTAAAACAGGAACGGTTACAATGGATGTTCAAAAAGCAGTAGAAGAAGTTAAGGCTGGTCGTGTTACGTATCGTACAGATTCTTTTGGAAATGTACATGGTATTATTGGAAAAGCAAGTTTTACAGAAGAACAATTGTTAGAAAACTTCGATGCATTTGTTGGTACAATCTTAAAGATTCGTCCTGCAAGTGTAAAAGGGGACTATGTTAAAAACATTAGTATTGCTACTACAATGGGTCCTGGAATTAAAGTTTCTTTAAATTCTTTTGACAAATAATAATTTTGTGATATAATAAATTTGATTTATCGGTGCCAAAGACAGTAGGTTATTTGTAAATCCTACCGAGGACTTGAAAAAAAGCTTAATGAAAAAAGTTTCTAGTCTTTGGTGATTGGAAACTTTTTTGGTACCCTAAATAAAAAAATATAGGAGGTGTTTTATGGCAAATGCTAAAATATTAGCAGTAAAAGAACAAATCGTTGAAGAGATTAAAGCAACGACCAAAGATGCATCGACTATCGTTCTTTTCGATTATCGTGGATTAACCGATAATGAAAGTAAAGAATTAAGACGTGCTCTTCGGGATAGTGGATCTGATTACAAAGTTTATAAAAACACTTTGATGAAGAGAGCTTTTCATGATTTGGACATCAACTTAGATGAAAGTTTGGAAGGACCTAGTGCACTTGCTTATGGAAGTGATTCTGTTGCACCTATTAAGGTTTTATCTGAATTTGCAAAAACACATCCAGCACTTATTTTAAAAGTGGGTGTCGTTGATGGAGAGGTATCTGATACGAAACAATTATCAGAACTTGCAAAGATTCCATCAAGAGACGGTTTACTTACAATGCTTGCTGGTGCTTTGATTGGTATTCCAAAAGATTTATCAATCTGTTTAGATTTGTATGCTAAACAAAAAGAAGAAAATTAAAATATAAAATAAGGAGGAAATTTATAATGGCTAAATTAACAAAAGAAAGTTTTATTGAAAGCTTAAAAGAAATGAGTCTTTTAGAAATTAAAGAATTAGTAGATGCAATGAAAGAAGAATTTGGAGTAGATCCTAGTGCTGTTGCAGTTGCTGCACCAGTTGCAGGAGGAGCAGCTACCCAAGAAGATGATAATGCTACTGTTACTGTTGTATTAACAGAAGCTGGTGCTGCTAAAGTTAATGTTATCAAAGTTGTTCGTGAAATTACTGGACTTGGACTTAAGGAAAGTAAAGATATCGTTGATAACAATGGTACTGTTAAAGAAAACGTTTCTAAAGACGAAGCTAATGATATTAAAGCAAAACTTGAAGAAGCTGGAGCAACTGTTGAATTTAAGTAAAATAAAAACTTTTAAGAGAACCCATGTGATGGGTTCTTTTTTCCATTGTAATATACTATAAGTAAGGAGTTGATAAAAATGGAAAAATCTCTTATTCAATCTCTTACGATTCGGGATCATGAAGAATTTTTAAGGCAGAAATCTTTGGAAGTGGATATTTTGCACGATAAAGAATTGAAACGAAACATTGAAGTGTTAGAACAATTTTGTAAAGCAAATGAGGTTATGGCAATGGCAGCAGTTCAACTTGGAATTCCGAAAAGAATTGTTTATTTAAAAAATACTAATCTGGATGTTATTGCGAAATTGCAGAAGGATGATGTTTCTCAAGAAGTGAAAGATTATAATGAAGCAAGAGTTTTAATTAATCCGGTTATTCTAAAAAGAGAAGGTTTGACAGAATATTGGGAAGCTTGTGCTAGTTGTTTAGATGCTTGTGGTAGAGTTCTTCGACCTTACAAAATATTGGTTCATTATTTAGATGTTTCGGGGAACGCTCATGATGAAGAGTTTGTTGGATTTGAAGCAACTGTTTTATCTCATGAGATGGACCATTTAGATGGTATTTTACATATTGATATTGCCTTAGAAGTTTTAGAACTTACTCGAGAAGAAAGAAAAAAATGGAGACAGACGCATGATTATAAAATCTATTTTCAAGATGAAGACTATGAAACTTTGAAAAAGGAGTTCAAGGATGAAGGTATTGAGTCTGACGGAGCCTTATGCAACTTTAATAAAAGAAAATAAAAAACAGATTGAAACGAGAAGTTGGAAGACAAATTATAGGGGAGAATTATATATTCATGCAAGTTCTACGAAGATTCCTAAAGTATGGCGAGAAAATCAAGAGTTGATGTCTCTTTTAGGAAGTGCGCCTCTTCATTTCGGTTATATTCTTTGTAAGTGCCGTTTGGTCGATTGTATTTATATGACGAAAGAATATGTTCAAAATATTCAAAAGAATTATCCTCAAGAATATCTTTGTGGAATCTATAAAGAAGGAAGATATGCTTGGATTCTTGAAGATATTGTTCCTTTAGAAAAGCCAATTTTTGCAAAAGGGAAACTGAATATATGGAATTATTAAAGATAAAATTAAGTAAAAAAAGTTTTTTGTAAATTTGTGTAAAATCTATTGACTTTTTTCAAAAAAACTTCTTGCAATCTTTTTTGATTCGTAGTATTATATAGGTACGAAAGGAGGACTAGCTTAAATATTTGATTTTAAGTTAGTTCTTTTTTAGTTTGGAGTGGGTTTATGGCACAGTACTTTACGAATCAAGAATTGAAGAGTGAACTACGAAAATGGAAAGTTTCTATTTTCAACAATACGTTTACTTTTTATACAGATAATGGGGTCTTTTCGAAAGATCATTTGGATTTTGGAACACGTACTTTTTTAGAAAATCTTCCTCTTGAAGAGATGCGAGATAAAAAAATTTTAGATGTTGGATGTGGTTACGGACCAATCGGGATTGTTCTATCTAAACTTACTAATGCATCTATTTGGATGGTTGATGTGAATCGTCGAGCGCTTCATCTTGCAAAGATGAATGCAAAAGAAAATGGTGTAAACAATATTGAAATTTTGGAAAGTGATTGTTATCAAAATGTTTCTTCCTTAAAGTTTGATTATATTTTAACCAATCCCCCGATTCATGCGGGTAAGGAAAAAGTTTATGAAATTGTTATGAATGCTCGACATTATTTAAATCCAGAGGGGAAATTATTTATTGTTATTCGAAAAGATCAGGGTGCAAAATCGATGATAAACGACTTAAAACAGTATTATACTGTAGATGTAATTGCTAAGAATAAAGGTTTTTTTATAATTTCTTGTTTTTTGTCTTGACATCTTTTCAAGATTGTGTTATTAATATAAATTGACGTATTATTTATTTGGTAATTATGTTCTTTGATTATTAATTGTATAGGGGTGAATTAAGTGGCATATAAAAATGTTAAATGTGGGGACCACCGCGTAAGAAGAAGTTTTTCAAGAATTAAAAATACTTATGAATTAAAAGATTTATTAGAAATTCAAACAAAGTCTTATCAATGGTTTGTTGATACGGGAATTAAAGAAGTTTTTGAAGATTTATTTCCGGTTGAAAATTTTTCAGGAACTTTGTCTCTTGAATTTGGAGATTATCATTTTGACGAGCCTAGATATTCTATTAAGGAATGCAAGGATCGTGAAACGACTTTTGCTGCTCCATTAAAAGTAGATGTTCGACTATTTAATCATGAAACTGGAGAAGTAAAAGAACAAGAGATATTCCTAGGAGATATGCCTATTATGACGGACAGTGGAACGTTCGTTGTCAATGGTGCAGAACGTGTTATTGTATCGCAATTGGTTCGTAGTCCAAGTGTGTATTTTAATCGTGAAATTGATAAAAATGGACGGGAACTTATTACTTCTCAAGTAATTCCTACTCGTGGAACTTGGCTCGAATATGAAACCGATGCCAGAGATGTTTTATATGTTCGAATCGATCGTACAAGAAAAGTAACGTTAACGACTCTTTTACGTGCTTTTGGTTTGTCTAGTGACGAAGATATCAAAAAAGTCTTTGGAGAAAATCCATATATTGAAAATACAATCTTAAAAGATTCTACAAAAAATACAGATGAGGCTTTAATTGAAATTTATGAAAAGTTAAGACCTGGTGAACCTGCAACACTCGATTCTTCAAAGAACCAAATTATTACTCGTTTCTTTGATGAGTTCCGTTATGATTTAGCAAAGGTTGGACGTTATAAATTTAATCGTAAATTAAATGTTTTAGATCGTCTTTTAAATCAAACGTTAGCAGAAGATATTAAAGTGGATAAAGAGGTTGTTGTTAGCAAGGGAACTTTAGTAACGAAAGAAGTCCTCGAAACGTTAAAACCAATTTTTGCCGATGGCTATGGTTTAAAAGAAGTTCAAATTAATGAAGACCTTGATACGTACAATAAAGTACAAATGGTTACTATTTATAATCCAAACAATAAAAAACAAAAGATTACTTTAATTGGTAATGATCAATCTATCGAAGTTAAAAGACTTACTATCTCCGATGTTTATGCTTCTGTTTCTTACTATTTAAATTTATTAGATGGTGTTGGAAATTATGATGAAATCGACCATTTAGGAAACAGACGTATTCGTCAAGTTGGAGAACTTTTACAAAATCAATTCCGTATTGGTGTTTCTCGGATGGAGAGAGTTATTCGTGAAAGAATGACGACTCAAGAAATGGAAGAAGTAACGCCAAAAACATTGATTAATATTCGACCTGTTACTGCTGCTATGAAAGAATTCTTTGGGTCAAGCCAGTTATCCCAATTTATGGATCAGGTTAATCCGATTTCTGAACTTACCAACAAAAGACGTCTTTCAGCTCTTGGACCTGGTGGACTTTCAAGAGATAGAGCAGGTATGGAAGTTCGTGACGTTAACCCTAGCCACTACGGAAGAATTTGTCCGATTGAATCTCCTGAAGGACCAAACATTGGGCTTATTACTTCCTTAGCAAGTTATGCAAAAGTTGATGATTATGGATTTATTATGACTCCATATCGTAAAGTAGATCATCGTAAAATTACAGAACAAGTCGATTATTTAACAGCCGATGAAGAAGAAGATTTAAT
Source organism: uncultured Bacilli bacterium (assembly GCA_947623645.1). Lineage (GTDB taxonomy): Bacteria > Bacillota_I > Bacilli_A > RF39 > UBA660 > MGBC162581. The sequence goes on along the minus strand of CANQHK010000002.1, from coordinate 229 downwards.
TATTGCTGAAGCGACTGTTACGACAGATGACGATAATATGATGACGGACAAACAAGTTGCAGCAAGATATCGTGGAGAAAATATTTTGGTTAGCCCAGATAAAGTCGATTATATCGATGTATCTCCACAACAAGTTGTTGCTGTTACAACCAGTTGTATTCCGTTCTTGGAACATGACGATGCTACCCGTGCTTTGATGGGTGCAAACATGCAACGTCAGTCCGTACCT
>CANQHK010000001.1 GCA_947623645.1 uncultured Bacilli bacterium | reverse complement strand
GCATATTACAAGTATTTTTGTAGTTGTTGGAGCGTTCTTAGATACATTTAGTATATATGATCAAATTATTGCTCACGTGGGAGCAGGGGCATTGGTTCCGATTACTAGCTTTGGACATTCTTTAATCCATGGTGCTTTAGAAAAAGCAAGTGACATGGGAATCGTTGGTTTACTTTTTGGAATGTTTGATTTAACAGCTGGAGGTATTACAGCAGCAATCGTATTTACATTTATATTTACTCTGATTTTTCAACCGAAAAATTAATTTGATAAAAGACTTTCACGAGTCTTTTTTTCTTTTAAATAAAAATTTCATTTATCATTACTTGTAGAAAAAAAGAAAATTTTTTCCAAAAAATGGTATAATGTATTTAAATTTTGTAAGGAGAGTGGTAATTTTTATGAATCAAGCTAAAATTGGTAAATTTATTGCTGAGTTAAGAAATAATAAAAATTTAACTCAAGAAAAATTAGGAGAAATGTTAGGAATTGGTGGTAAATCTGTTTCAAAATGGGAACGTGGTATTAATTTACCAGATATATCTTTGCTCAGCAAATTAAGTGAGATACTAGAAGTTGATGTAACAGAACTATTAGCAGGAGAAAGAAAAATTAAAAATGAGGATACTCAAGGACAAAGCGAATCTTCTACATCTACAACGGAGAATAAAGATGTTTCTGATAAAGAAGAGAAATCAGTAGAAAGTATTAATGCTCGTGCTGTTGAAGGAATCAAACTTTATAATAAAAAAGCTAAAAAGAAGTATATCAAAATTACTCTTGTGATTATAACTATAATTGTAATTGCTTTTACAAGTTTATTTATGATTAATAATTATAATAAATTTAAAGTTTATAAGGTAAGTAGTGGTAATGAAGAATTTATGTTAACAGGTTATGTTATGTTAAATCAAGAAAGAAATTTAATGATTTTTAATGATATAACTTATATTAACAAATACGTGGGTACAAATAAAAAAATTTTAGTAAAGATGATAGATATTTATTTAAAGTGTGGAGATACAATAGTATATAGAAATGATGATAATATACATAATTGGAAAGAGCCAATTTCATTAGATAAAGCATTAACCGATTTGACAATCACAATCGACGAAATAAAAAAAGATAATGAATATATAATAAATGAAAAAGATATTCCAGAATTATTCTTAGTAATAAGATATAAAAACGAAAAAAATGAAGAAAAAGATTTAAATATAAAATTAAATGTAGTTGAAACCTACTCAAATAATAAATTGTTTTATTAAAATTTTAAGGACTTTTAGTTTCCTTTTTTTTTGGAAAAAATATAATCTCGCCTTATAGGCTACATAGTATCGCCCTCTAGGTTGTTCTTTATGTTTTTAAAGTATGTTAAAAAATAGATGTAGCAACGAAAATTTATAAATTGTTGCTGCAAAATTATAAAGAAAGGAGGGATAGAAAGTGAAAAAGATTATATCAATGATTTTACTATGTAGTATGTTCTTAAGTCCTATGTTTGTATCTGCAGAAACAGTAAAAGAAGAACAAGAAGAAGTAGTTGCACAATCAGATAAATACTTTAAAACAATAACTTCTTCAAATTTATCAAAAGAGTATACAGTAGAAGTAAGCAAAGAAGAATACGACAATTTTAATGAGTCAATTTCTCCTTGTGTATCAGGTTCTGTAGAAACAGCCTATAAAAGATTGTCTACAACAATTATTAAAAATGGTGAAAGTTATAAATTTCAAGTAAAGTTAACTTGGAAAAACTTTCCGAAAGTAAGAAATTTTGATATTATTGGAATAGGTTTTATTCCTAGTGTACGTGCAGGTACATCAATCTATTTTAAACAAGAATACTGTTATAGTAGTGGTGAATGTAAAACATCAACAACTTATACGCCAAAAACTTTTTCATCTGGAGTAGGAGCTAACTTTAAATTACCATCTGGTAGTTTGAAATCTTTAAGCCAAACTTTGTATTTCTATGTGTACAAGAATGTTGATGCCACAATTAATACGTTATATGCTTATGGTGACTATTCTCACAATGTAAGTAGTAATGTTACATTTGAACAGTCTAAAAATTATACTGTTAGTCCAGCTGGTATAGTTTTAGATAACAGTTTATATAATTCTTATGATGAAATATCTACTTCTGATGCAACTTTATCAGGACTTAGTTGGTAAAATTTGTTTTCTAGAAAATGAAATATGTGGTAAATTCAATTAGAAAAAACTGCTTAACTAATATCAAAGATACTCTAAATTTTGCAATTTGGAAGTAAAGTGTAGTAATAAATCTTAGAAGAAATTAACTTCTAAGAATAAGTATCTGTTATGAACTTTTAATTAATTTATGTGGCAGCTGGCATCTTCCATATAAATGATTATTGGATCGTTAAAAAATTGAATAAAATGGAAGGATGATGAAATATATGAACAGATTAGAAAATATTGGTTTGGAATATATTATACTTTTAAAAGAAAAATCATTGACTCCTAAAAAAGTCGAAAATGATTTGAATCTATCCCTAAAAGCAAAATGGCATTATATAAGGGAAAAAATCGTCATTATTAATTTATAAGGACAAGCTTTTATATTTTGCATGAATAGATTATCTTTGATATATTTTTCTGTTTAATTAAAAAATTAACTGAGTCAAATCAGTTAATTTTTTGTCGTTTTCGAATATTTTTGATAAAATATAATAAGAGAGGAGAAATCAAAATATGAAAATGATTGTAAGTGATTTTGATGGAACTTTTTACCATAAAGAAATTCTAGAAAATATTGAATGGATGAAAAAATTTCAAGAAAATAATCTATTTGTTATTGCAACAGGGAGATCTTTTGATGGATTTAAAAAAGAAGAAAACAATTATAATATTCCAACTTCTTATATTATTTTTAATCATGGTGCAAGTATTACGAAAAATAATGAAGTAATTTATAACATAACCATAGAAAATAATCTTCAAGAAAAATTAATTCAAGAATTATTTCAAAAAAATGTAATAGCATCTTATGCTTGCAGAGGAAAAGAAAGTAATATAGATATTCATTCCAAGAATGCAACAAAGCTTTATGTTTTATATGAAAATTCAGAAATAGCTAGAGAAGTATGGGAAGCCATAAACCAAAAATATTCTTCCTCGATAACAGCTTTTTTCGTAGACAAAAAAAGTGCTTTAGAAATTATTTCTAAAAACACGAATAAATCTGAAGCCATCCGTTTTATTGCAAGAAAAGAAAATATTGATTTTAATGAAATTTATACTATTGGAGATGATCTAAACGATATAGAGATGATTCAAGAATTTCATGGTTTTGCTATAAAAAATTCAAAACAAGAGCTAAAAGAAATTGCTGAAGGAGAATATTTAAAAGTATCAGAACTAATTCAAGATGTATTAGAAAATAAAATTTAAGTATTTTCAATATTGGATATTTCAATGATTTTATTCATATCATCATCTTTTGCCATAATATTTTTATGTGGTTTATGGCATTTTAAACAAGTATATAATATTTTATATTGATCTTTAAACTTTTCAATTCCAATAGGTTTCATTAGACCTTTACAAGGATTTTGACGATCTCCTGGATTAATATCGACATGTAACGAATAAAGGCAAAAGGGACAATGATCTCGGGAAGTAACATGCAGTTTAGAAACCTTTTTTCCACAATTTAAACAGATAAAATCTTCATCTCTCATTGTAAATTTTTTCATTTCATTCACCATTTTGATTATATAAAAAAATTATTTATTTGGCAAGTTTTTCACTTTGTAATTAGAAAGGAATTATGATATAATGAATATACGTTAACAAAATAGTTAACATCTCAAAATCGTTTAAAAAAAGTAGATAAAAAGTTTAATTTTTGAAAGTGGTGATAACGTGAAATATGAAGTAACATTAGATAAATTTTCAGGACCTTTAGATTTACTTTTACATCTCATTAAAGAATCCAAAGTAGATATTTGGGATATTCAAATAGAAGAAATTACAAAACAATACCTAGATTATATTCATAGAATGGAAGAGTTAAATCTAAATATAGCCAGTGAATATTTAGTTATGGCAACTGAACTTTTAGAAATAAAAAGTAAGATGTTATTACCACGAGTAGCTGAAAAAGATGAAGAAGAAGAGGATTTAGATCCACGAGAACAACTTGTAAAAAGACTTTTAGAATATGAACAATATAAAAAAATGACAGAAAATTTTAAAGAATTGGAAGCGATTCGTCAAGAAATTTACACCAAAACACCAGAAAATTTAAAACCTTACATTGATGAAGATACAAACGTTGCAATAGATGTTAATTTAGATGATTTAATGGAAGCTTTTGCAAAGTTTTTGCAGCGGAAAAAATTAGCAGAGCCATTGCAAACAAGAGTTACTAGACGGGAACTTTCCATTGATGAAAGAAGAGTATCCATTCGAAAAATTTTAAAAGAAAAAAAGAAAGTAAATTTTGTAGATCTTTTCGAAGAACTTACGAAAGAATATATTGTTGTTACTTTTTTAGCTATTTTAGAAATGGCCCGTAAAAAAGAACTTACGATTTCTCAAAAGAAGGCATTTGATGAAATTATTGTGGAGGGGATATAAGTGAATTTAGAAGCAGTTATCGAAGGACTTTTATTTGTTGTTGGTGAAGAAGGCCTTTCCTTAGATCAATTAGTAGAAGTAACCGGAAAAGAACTCGATGAAATAAAAATAGCTTTAACAAAATTAAGGGAAGAGTATGAAAAAGATTCTAGAGGGATCAGAATTCATTTTTTAGGAGATAAATTTAAATTAACCACAAAAAAAGAACATAAAGAGTTCTATAAAAAACTAATTGAAATTCCAGGAACGAATACACTTTCTCAAGCAGCTTTAGAAACTCTTGCCATCATTGCCTATAATGAACCATTAACAAGACTTCAGGTAGATGAAATCAGAGGAGTTTCTTCAAGTCAAATGATTCGAAAACTAGTTGCCAAGAATTTTATTAAAGAAGTGGGGCGTAGTGAGGAGCCTGGACGACCTATATTATATAAAACGACGCATGAATTTTTAGATTATTTTGGATTAGCTACAATGGATGATTTACCAAAATTTGAAGATTTTAAAGAACCAGAATCTCCAACAAATATGGACTTATATGATTCGAAATATAAAGAAGAGCCGGTAACACAAGAAGAGATCTTGTAATTATCGGCTTTTTCTTTTTTATTTTTTACTAGAGTGTTGTATTGTAATACTATAGGCATCATTTGGAATGTCTATTTTTTCATCTTCTGATACAAATTTCCAAGTAGAATCTTCTTGATACATATATCCTACTGCAGCGGTTCCACTTTCATCTCGCCAAATGGAATTTTCTAAAACTTTACAAAGATCATCAATTTCATCTTTACTAAAACGACTAAGAACGTTTTCTACAAAATTAGGATCTCCATAACGTCCATCTTTGTATTCTTGAACGGTTTCTAACCAAGTTAAATTATAAGGATTACGAATAATTTCTTCAACCGTTTGTCCGGTTTTGCTAGAAGTTATATTTAAACATTCATCAATTGCTCCATCTCCGTAATTATATGCTTGAAGAGATAAAAATAGATTTCCTTTATATTTTTGTAAACATTGTTGTAAGATCGAAATACCAGTTTTCATATTTCCAACTAAATCTCGAAGAACATCATCTGTTGCAGTAAAAGTTTCAATTGTACCATCGGTTCTATAAAGAGTGTGCTTATTGTTAACATGCCAATTATATTGTATTTGAGAAATTCCAATAGCACCATTGTCATTGACAATCGGTACATGTTTTTTGGATTCTTGAGCAAATAAACATTGCAAAATTCTTTCATCGATTGCATAAGTTTTTGATAATTCAGAAATGATATTTTTATAATGATCTTGAACATACTCAAGTTTTCCGTCATCAATTTTTTCACCAAGAGTTGGAATAGAAGAATAAACAGCGTTAAGCTTTTCCTCTTCTTCTGCCTGTTTTTTCCATTCTTCAACTTTTCCTTGAGTTCTTTTTACATCTTCCGCATAAGCTTGTTCGTATTCTTTTCTAGCAATGGATTCTTGTCTTAGATTTTCCATATCTTCCAGTTTTTCATTGACTAAACTAACTCTTTGTTGTTCTTCCATTGAATCTTCTTCCGCGATTTCATTGATAAAAGAAGATACTGTATCGATTCCTTTATTCTTTAATGAAAATCCAGTAAGTCCTAAGATAGCAATACTTGCAGAAACAGCTAAATTACGAATTTTTTGCTGGATACGTTTTTTCTTTAAAAATCTTTCAATATAAATATCTAAAGAACGAACGGAAGGATGTGTTTTAATATGATTATAATCTTCTATATATACTTCACTACCGTCATCATCCAAAACCAACTTTAAGTCATCATTAAAAAATGTTGCTTTCTTAATATGGTAACGAAGAGATCTGAGAAATTCTCTAGTATATAAGCTGCTTTTTGTCGTTAAAGCATGTTCAAAATTACCATCTGGTGTTTCTTTTTCTATACGTAGTTGAAGTTTGTCTTGTACTTTTTTAATTTCAGATAAATACATATGATTCTCTCCTTTCCAATGCATTCGATTTTATCATATTTTTTTAATAAATACAAGTATAATTTACACAAATTTACAGTAAAGGTGTAAAATTCTGTAAAATGCAATTACAAAATAGACAAGAATTGACAAAAAAGTTGAAAAATAAGATGCTAATAATAAAAATCTTGTATTTTTCTATCTTTCGTGGTATACTCAATGTATCAAAAAGAAAAGAAAGGTGATAGGAGTGATTCAAGATAAGCTTAATCATACGCCACAAGAAATATTTGATAAGCAATTTAAAATTGATACTAGAGGATATCGCATCAAAGAGGTCGACCAATATTTAGATGAGATTATAGAAGATATGGAAACTCTTATAGAACATAATAAAAAGCTTGAAAAAGAAAAAGAAGAATATCTTACAGAAATTATGAACTTAAAGCAAGAATTAAGAAATGTTAAAATGAGTATTGATATTGCCAAAGGGGAATCTTCAGAAGTTACAAATATGGATATTCTAAGAAGAATTTCAAATCTCGAAAAAATGGTTTATGGAAAAGATGAATAAAAAATACTTTGACAAACGCTGTATTCTTGGAATATAGAGGAAAGTCCATGCTCACACTATCTGGGATGATAGTAGTGTTCGTGCTAGGGGAAAAAATAACCCTAGGCAGGATTCTGACGGAGGTAAAATTTCCTAATGCGTAAAGCGATGGAAAAAGTAACCGTAAAGTGCCACAGGAACGATTATTTTTCGAAAGAAAAAGGTGAAACGTTGGTAAGCCCCACGAGTGAGAAACCCAAATTTTGGTAGGGGAGCTTCGATGGAGGAAAAAGAACAAAATCGAGGATTGAGAAATCAATAGATAAATGTTTGTCGCCTAGAAATAGGTTACAGAACATGGCTTATAAAGTATTTTTTATTTGATCTTAAATAGGTAGGTGAAAAGATTGAAGGAAATCGGCAATCTATTAAAAGAAAAAAGAAAAGAAAATGGTGTAAGTCAAGAAGAAGCAGCAGAAGATTTAAATATTGATGTAAGTGCTCTTGAAAATATAGAAGAAGGAAACACAAGAGCTTTTAAAGATATGTATACATTAAAAGAATTAATCAAAGATTATGCCAAATATTTAGGAGTCGATGTGAATGATGTTGTAGAAGAGTTCAATGATTTTTTGTTTGAACATACTTCCAAAATTTCTTTAGACGACATCAAAGAAGTACGAGAAAAAACACTGGAAACAGAAGAAAAAAAAGTAATTTCTCCATACACAAAAATTCCAAAGCCAAAAAAAGATTATAAAAAACCAATCAAATTTATATTGATTATACTTCTTATCTTATGTGCAATGATTTTACTTTTAATATTTTTGCAAAAAGAAAATAAGAGAAGTGTAGAGTTAAAAATGAGGGAGGACGCAGTATATGAATTTGCCAAATAAATTGACTGTTACAAGAATTATTTTATCGGTTGTTTTAATAATTTTATTATTATTTCCATTTTATGCAATAGGAATTGAATTTCCAAGCTTTGTAGTATCTGGAATCAAAATTGATTTAAAAAATGTCATCGCAGGAATTATTTTTATTATTGCAAGTATTACAGATTTTTTTGATGGGCGAATTGCTCGAAAATATAATTTAATTACGGATACAGGAAAAATGTTAGATGCGATAGCAGATAAATTATTAGTAAACTCTGTTTTAATTATTTTTTCAGCTTTAGGATATATCAATGCGATCATACCAGTTGTTATAATTACAAGAGATACAGTTGTTAACGCAATAAAAATGGAAGCAGCAGCAAAAGGAAAAGTAGTTGCAGCGATTAAATCTGGAAAAATTAAGACAGCTAGTTTAATGGTTGGAATTGTTCTTATGTTTTTCTACAATTTACCTTTCGAATTGATAAACATTCGGGTAGATTTATTCTTCCTATATTTTGCAACGATTATGTCTTTAATTTCTATGGTAGAGTATTTTACGATGAATAAAAAAATTATTTTTCCAAAGAAAGAAGATTAACCTTCTTTTTTTCTTTCCTTATCTTATAGGGAAAGTCTTTTTTGATTAAAAAGAAAAAAATAAAAATGTTTTTAATGAGATAGGTACATCCTTAAAAAATGGAGGTGTCAGAATGAAAGTTTTAAAAGATTTTCAAGATTATGAAATTATTGATTCTTCTTGTGGAGAAAAATTAGAAAGATGGGGAAATATTTATCTTCTTCGTCCAGATCCCCAAATTGTTTGGAATACAGGAGATTTGCTTTCTAAGTATCGAGGAATGATTCATGCTGTTTACCATCGAAGCAATAAAGGAGGAGGCTATTGGGAAGATTTAAAAAGCATGCCAGAAAGTTTCGAAATTTCTTATAAAGATCTTACTTTTCATATTAAAAAAATGGGCTTTAAACATACAGGACTTTTCCCAGAACAAGCAATTAATTGGGACATTATGAGAGAACTTATTGAAAAGGCAGATCGTCCTATTAAAGTTTTAAACTTATTTGCTTATACAGGAGGAGCAAGTGTTGCATGTTTGAAAGCGGGAGCTAGTGTTGTTCATGTAGATAGTTCAAAAGGAATGGTAGATTGGGCAAAAGAAAATGTAAAATCTTCTCATCTTGAAGAAAAACCAATCCGTTTTTTAGTAGATGATTGTATAAAATTTGTTGAAAGAGAAATTCGAAGAGGAAATAAATATGATGCCATTATTATGGATCCTCCTAGTTTTGGAAGAGGAATCCATGGAGAAGTATGGGATATTGAAAAAGATTTGGATTACTTAGCAAAAAATTGCGCTGAATTGCTTTCTGAACATCCTTTGTTTTTCTTGATTAATTCCTATACTTCCGGTTTATCACAACAAGTTCTGGTCGATCTTTTAAAGCTTCGAGTTTTAAAGAAATATCCAGGAGAAATTTTCTCTTATGAAGTAGGAATTCCAATTGTTGAAAATAATCTTCTACTTCCTTGTGGCATTTCTGCGAGGGTAGATTTTCATGAATAAACTAGAGATATTATATGAGGATAATCATATTATAGTCGTTGTCAAACCTTTCAATATTTTAAGTCAAAGTGATTCTACTGGAGATTGTGATATGTTATCCATAGTAAAGCAATATATAAAGGAAAAATATAAAAAGCCAGGAAATGTATATTTGGCTTTAGTTCATCGACTCGATCGACCTACAATGGGAATTATGGTCTTTGCCAAAACTTCTAAAGCAGCATCAAGACTCGCTAAACAATTACAGGAACATAAATTTACAAAAATATATACAGCAGTTATCAAAGGAATTTTGAAAAATGATGAAGGAGAGTTTGTTGATTATTTAGAAAGAAAAGATGAACAAACAATCATATCGACTAAAGAAAAGGGCAAATATGCTGCTTTATCCTATAAAGTTATAAACAAAAATGTGGATAAAAATTTATCTCTTGTGGAAATTTTCTTAAAAACAGGGCGTCATCATCAAATTCGTGTTCAATTTGCAAGTAGGGGATATCCAATTTATGGGGAGAACCGTTATCAAAAAGCAGAAAAAGCCCAATTATCATTGGTTGCAACATCCCTATCTTTTAACCATCCTGTTACACAAAAAAGATTAGAATTTTCCATTGAGATCCCAAAAAATATCAGTGGTTTTCAATATTTTCAATAGAAAAATGTCAAAAAGTCAAAAATAGCATTGCAATTTTGACATTTTTTTGCTATGATTAAATTAGAATAGAAAAGGGAGATGAAATTTATGAATATATGCGCAATTGCATTTAGTATTGATTGGTTTTTAACAATTCCTGGAATGCTTATTACAGGTGGAGTTATTTTACTAATTATTGCTTTAATAATGCTTGTTGTTAGTTCTTCAAAATCAAAGAAGAAGAAAACTCAGCCACAAGCATTGAATCAACAAGCAGCACCTAGTATGCCAGGAAATGGTACAGCTGTTTCTACTCAACCAACTCCAGAAACACAACCTATTGCAGAAATGCCAACTGTTGCCGATCAAAATGTAGCTGTACAACAACCTATGGAAGTTACATCAGCAATGCCTCAACCAGTAACACCAGAGGTCGTTCCGACTCCTGCAAGACCTACAATACCAGATGTACCAATGGTAGATGTGCCAATTACAACAGGAACTCCTGCCACTAATGTTGCTGTTCCACCAATGGTAAATTCAAATGTAGATAGTGCACCAAAACCAATCGCTGAGGAAGTTCCAGCAGTAGAAATACCAACACCAATTACACCAGCACCAGAAACCATTCCAACGGAGGCAATTGGACCAGCACCTACTGTACCACCGATAGAAAATGCAGTTCCTCAAAGTGCTCCTTATGGTGGAGAACCTGTTATACCAACAATCCCACCAAAAGAAGAAGCAAGACCAATTTATGGAGGAGCAAATCCTTTAGATGCTACGCAGAACTTACCACAAGTTGATGTACACCATGAACCATATAGCGGTGGAATGGATGTTACACCATCAACTCCAGTAGTGCCACCAGTTCAACCAGCTCCAGCAGAACCAACACCAGTTGTTCAAATTCCACCTGTTGAAGTTGCAACAATACCACCAGCTACTCAGCCAGTTGCTCAACCAGAAGCACCTAAAGTTGATGTTGAACAATTATAATTGATTGAAAATTTTATAGGGACTTTCCAAAGTCTCTATTTTTTTTTGTTCTTTTTTTGATCATTCCTCATATATTAGAAATGTAGAAAGGAATGATTTAATAATTATGGAAACATTGAAAGTTTCATCTAAGTCTAATCCCAATAGTGTTGCAGGAGCATTAGCAAATGCTTTTCGAGAAAAAGGGACAGTTGAAATTCAAGCAGTTGGAGCAGGATCTCTCAATCAAGCTATAAAAGCAATCGCAATTGCTAGAGGATTTGTAGCACCCAGTGGAAAAAATTTAGTTTGTATTCCAGCCTTCACAGATATTTTAATAGATGGAGAAGAAAGAACGGCGATTAAGTTAATTGTAGAAGCTCGATAACAGCTTCTTTTTTGTTGTGCAATAATAAAAGACATTTTTTCATAATGTAATTTTCACCAAAATAACATCTTCTCCAATTTTAGCAATAGAATTCCAATTAATTTCCGTATCTTTTCCCCGATTTAAAAAAGATAAAAAATTCTTATTTGGTTCTATAATAAAAGATTGAATACTACCATTTTCTTCATTGATTTTTACATCAATGATATTTCCAATATTTTTTCCATCCATGATATTCACAATATCTTTACTTTGAAGATCTGATAAACGCAATTCTAATCACCTAAACTATTGTATGAAAAAAAGACAATTTTCATGTCTTATCTTTCATTTTAAAACTTTTTTTAAAGAGTTAATTGCACCTTTTTCCAGTCTTGAAATTTGGGCTTGACTAATTCCAAGTTCTTCCGCAATTTCCATTTGTGTTTTGCCAATTACAAAACGTTGATCAATAATAAAACGTTTTCTAGGAGTTAAATCCGCAATGGCATCATGAACAGCCATATTGGTTTCCAAATCTTTTTCTACCAATTTTTTATCCTCAATTTGATCATATAAATAAATTGTATCACCACCATCATTATAGATTGGTTCAAAAATACTAATCGGATTTTTCATAGAATCTAGAGCATTTGCAACATCTACTTCCTCGATTTCTAATTTTTGAGCAATTTCTTTTATCGTTGCTTCTCTTCCCGTATTGTTTGTAATTTCTTCTTTAACTTTTAATGCCTTATATGCTAAATCTTTTAAAGAACGACTAATTCTTAAACTAGAGTTATCCCGTAAATATCTTTTTAATTCTCCTAAAATCATGGGAACAGCATAGGTAGAAAGACGAACCTCTTGGGTTAAATCAAAATTATCAATTGCTTTCACAAGACCAATACATCCCACTTGAAATAAATCATCCATATTTTCTTCTCGATGATTAAATCTTTTTAAAATACTTAAAACAAGCTTTAAATTTCCATTAATTAATTCTTCCCTTGCAAAAGGATCTCCTTCCTTCATTTTTTGAAATAAACTTTTTATTTCATCTTGACTTAATACTTTAATATTCGCAGTATTCACGCCGGTTATTTCAACTTTGTGGCGTGCCATAATATCCTCCTTTCACTAAAAATATTGGGAGTTTGAAAAGAATTTTATACACCCATTTACAAGAATTTAGAAAATTGGTATAATCTCTTGTAGTTAAAGGCGGGATGATTATGAAGAAAGAACTGCTTTCTCCGGCAGGAGATTTTGAATGTTTAAAAGCAGCTATCCATGCAGGGTGCGATGCTGTATATATCGGAGGAAAAAAATTTGGAGCACGGAAGTTTGCTCACAACTTTACAAACGAAGAAATTGTAGAAGCTGTAAAATTTTGTCATCTATACGGTGTAAAATTGTATGTTACTGTAAATACAGTTGTCTACGAAGAAGAGATGGAAGAAGTGTTGGAATATGTTTATTTTCTTTATAAATCACATGTAGATGCTTTAATTGTTCAAGATATTGGATTAATTTATGAAATTCACAAGAGATATCCTGATTTTGAACTTCATGCGTCAACTCAACTTCATAACATATGTCAAGAAAATTGTCAAATATTAGAAGAATTAGGCGTAAAACGAGTTGTACTAGCAAGAGAATTGACACTTTCAGAAATTGAAGCGATAAAAACGCCTTTAGAAAAAGAAGCTTTTATTCATGGTGCTCTTTGCATTTGTTATTCAGGAGAATGTCTTTTTTCCTCTTTAGTAATGAATCGGAGTGGAAATCGAGGAGAATGTAGTGGAATGTGTCGTTTACCCTATACCTTAGAAAATTCTTCTTCTAAAATTCCTTTTCCAGGTTCTTATTTATTAAGTACGAGAGAATTATGTACAGTATCAAGACTAGAAGAACTAATGAAAAGCGATATTACCTGTTTTAAAATTGAAGGAAGAATGAAGAGTCCTCTTTATGTATATTTCGTAACCAAAATTTATCGAAAGCTTATGGATCAGTACGAACGGGGAGAAAAGTTAGAAATAACGAAAGAAGATTTAGAAACTTTACAAGTTTTATATAATCGAAAATTCACAGAAGGACATCTTTTTAATAAGACAGAAAAAGATTTGATGAACATTGAAAGTCCAAATCATTCCGGAATAACACTAGGAAAAGTTCTTGCAGTTACTCCTTCGAAAATTAAAATTTCTCTTTTAAGACCTTTAAGACAAGGAGATGGAATTCGTTTTTTAGAAAATCAAGAAGGAATGACGGTCAACTTTTTATATGATTCACGAGGAAAGCTTATTCGAGAAGCCAAAAAAGGAGATACTGTCTATGTTCGAAATCATGTTCATTTATTAAAAAGTTCCGATGTTGTTAAAACAAGTGATTCGAAACTCTATGAAGACTTCCTTTCTGCTTCTCCTAGAAAAGTTCCCATCGAAATGAAATTTATAGCTCGAGAGAATAAAGAGTTAAAATTAGAAATTTGGGATGGAAAAAATTTGATTCAAGTATCTTCTGGAAAGAGTGAAGTTGCTTTAAAATTAAGTACGACAAAAGAAGAAGTTTACAATCAATTAAATCGTTTAGGAGAAACTCCTTATCAAATATCTTCTTGTAAGATTTTGATGGATGAACATCTATTTATTCCAAAAAAAGAAATCAATCACTTAAGAATGAAAGCTATTGAGAAATTAACGGAAGCGCGTTTGTTTAGAAAAGATGTTCAAGAAATGAAAAAGTATGTTCCAAAAATTTCGAAAAGCAATGAAAAAGATGTCCAAATTTGTTGTTTAGTTCGTAGTGAAGAGCAACTAAAAAGTGCCTTGGAATTTTCTGTTAAACGAATTTATGTTACGGATTTTAAATTATATCAAAAATATAAGAATTATCCCGGAATCTTTTATCGAATGGAAAGAATTCATCCCGATAACAAATCAACCTCTTCTCATGTTGCAACCGAACTTTGGCAACTAGAAAAAAGTCCCCTTGCTACAGATTATTATCTCAATGTTACCAATTCTTCATTTTTACAATACTTAAAAGAAAAAAAGGTTCACTGCGTTACTCTTTCCAAAGAATTAACGCTTCCTCAAATTAAAAATATTGCCTCTAAAGAAACTTCTTTAGAATTAGAAGTCCTAGTCTATGGTAGGGTGGAACTAATGATTATGAAATATTGCCCTCTTTCTCTCATAAAAAGAGAAAACAATTCTACTGACTCAAACTCTTACTTTTTAGTGGATCGAAATAAAAAACGTTACCCTCTTTTGTTTGAACAGAATCTCACCCATATCTTTAGTTATCAAAAGGAATGGTTTCAAGAAAAAGAGAAAGATGCTTTAATAAAAAGCGGTATTTCCTATATTCGACTTGAATTTTTTGAAGAAAATGCAAAAGAAGTTAAAAATATTTTAGAAAAGTATCAACAATGGATTACCAAAACAGAAAAAATATGTTAAAATGGTTATATAAGGAAAAGGGTGAATATATATGTCAAAGAAAGCACAAGAAAAGATAGAAAAAGGAAATGTTATAAAATTATTATTAATTTGTATTGCAGTTATTATTTTAGTATTACTTTTAAGAAGATGGTATTTAAAGAATCAAGAGCTAGAAAGACAAATCCCTGTACTTTCTGGAGTAATTACGCATCAAATTAATCCAAATGAACTTTTTAATTATATTAATGATGCAGATACTGCAGTTGTTTATATGTGTGCAAGTGATGAAGATGTTTGTAGAAACCTTGAAAAAGAGATGAAGACATTTATTACTAAAAATTCTTTAGAAGATACAATCATTTACCTAGATGTTAAAGAAGTTGACAATATTTCTGAATTTTATAAAGAATTGAATTCTACCTATGACCATTCGACAAAAATTGGAGATTACCCAACTTTCATGTATTTCCAAGATGCAGCATTGAAGGAAGTTTTAACTGGAAAGAGGATGAATGTTCAAAAAATTGAAGACTTCTTAAAGGAGATCGAGATTCTTTCATGATTCATATCGTTTTATTCGAACCAGAAATTCCTGGAAATACAGGAAATATTATGCGAACCTGTGTTGCAACAGATGCCCATCTTCATTTGATAGAACCTCTTGGATTTTCTTTGGATGATGCCTATCTAAAAAGAAGCGGAGTCAATTATATTGATAAATTGAAGTATGATGTTTACAAGAATTGGAATGATTTTAAGAGTAAGAATCATGGGGATTTTTATTATTTTACAAGATATGGACATAAGCCTCATACGAGTTTTGATTATTCCGATTCTTCTCGAGAAATTTATTTAATTTTTGGAAAAGAATCGACGGGTATTCCAAAATCTATTTTGCAACAAGATTTAGAACATTGTATGCGTATTCCGATGACGGATAAAGTTCGAGCTTTAAATTTATCGAACTGTGCAGCGATTTGTGTCTATGAAGTGTTGCGTCAACAAAACTTTCGAGATTTACTCAAAGAAGAACCGCATAAGGGTGCAGATTATTTAGAAAAAGAAGAAATTTATTAAACTACTTCGGTAGTTTTCAAATGTTCACGTAGCTCAGTTGGATAGAGTGTTGCCCTCCGAAGGCAAAGGTCGCGAGTTCGACTCTCGCCGTGGACACCAGATGATTTTTCAATTCTTAAAGAATTTTATAGGAATTTGGTTCAAAAGGAGAATGGGATGAAATATTTAGAGTTTTTGAATCAAAATAGAAAATGTTATGAGGATTTTGTTATAAAAAAGTTTAAGATGGTGAAGTTTTCTTCTCCTCTTTTTTAGTTGTTAGCAACAAAAGGGAGGTTTTTGCATACATTAAATTGAGGAGGGATTAGTTTGGCAAACTATAAAGAAATTGTAACAAAAGCAGTCCTTGGTAAAGGGAAGAAAACCTTCGTAGATTCTTATTCTGTTGTTCCTACATGTAATCCCACAACAGTTTTAGGATGTTGGGTAATCAATCATTCCTTTTCTGGAAGTAAGGTAGGGGATGCAATTTCCATTCAAGGAAAATATGATGTCAACATTTGGTATTCCTGTCAAGATGATACATCAACAGAAGTTATTAAAGAAACAAAAACTTACGAGCAAACAGTTCACGTAAAAACTCGCGAAAGTTCTGATTCATCAAGTGAAGAAATTATTGTTCGAAGTTTGACGCAACCAACTTGTACATCTGCTACTATTGAAGATGGAAAGATTATCTATACCGTTGAGAATGAACTTGGAGTAGAAATTGTTGGAGATACAAAAGTAAAGATTCAATATGATGAAGAAGAGGAACCTTGGGATAATTTAGATGAGGATGAGTTACCAGAGGATGCTTTAAAACAAATTGATGAAGAAGTAAAAGAAGATTATTTAGAAGAAAAATAAATTGTTAACAAAAAAATGTTGACAGAAGCAAAAAGACGCGCTATAATAGGAACAGAAATTTGATGAAATGGAGGGAAAAATTATGGCAGTAAAGATTCGTCTTACAAGAATGGGAGCAAAGAAAAGACCAGCTTATAGAATTGTTGCAAGTGACTCTCGTGTAAAAAGAGATGGAGAATATCTTGAATTAATCGGAAGATATAATCCAATTTTAAATGAAACGGAAATTAATGAGGAACTTGCTATGAAATGGTTAAGAACAGGGGCAATTCCAACAGATACCGTTCGCAATTTATTTTCTAAAGCAGGAATTATGAAAAAATTTGCAGAAGAAAAGCAAGGGAAGTAATTATGAGTTTAGTTGAGTTAACCGAATTTATTGTAAAATCATTGGTTCAAGAAAAAGAAGATGTTTCTGTCAAAGAATTTGAAACCGATGAAGAAAACACAATTTTGATTCAAGTGATGGTTAATGAACTCGATATGGGTAGAGTGATTGGTAAGGGTGGAAAAATTGCAAATTCCATTCGGACTTTAGTTCAAGCCAGTAGCTCATTACAAGATAAAAAAACCGTTCGAATTAATATTGATAGTTTTTAGACGTAGTTTTTACGTCTTTTTATTTTGCTTTTATAAAAATGGTTAAAAAGATATCAATTAGGAAAAGAAAGCTTGCTATATAAGTTAAAAATTTTGGAATCTTTTGAATAAATTTTTTTAATAGAGGATGGATAATATAAATTACCGAAAGACTTGCGAGTCCCCAAAGAAGAGCCATTTCTAAAGAAGTATATTTTCCAATATGAAATTTCATTTTCGAGTAATCCCAGAAAGTTCTGTGGAAAATGATTTCGATTAAAGTTCCTCCAATAAATTCAATGGTGGATAAAAAAATAAAACCAATGAGAAAGGTTAAGATAAATTTTAGAGGACCTTTTAATTTAAGACGATTGTTTAAAAATGTATAAGAAAGAATAATAATTTCTACACCAATTCCATAGATAGGAGTCCAATATCCATATAAAATGCCACTGTTTGTTTTCGGGTTTACAATCGTTTCCAAGAGGTGACCCAGAATAGAGTAGACAAAAAAGATATTGAGATAATCCATAAATATCACCACTTTTAGTTTTCCATTTCCAGAAAAAATTATGTAATAATATTGTTTATTCTTTCATTTTGTATTATAATTTTTTGTGAAGGATGGTTGTTTAATTATGGATAAAAATAATTTGCCAAAACATGTTGGTATTATCATGGATGGAAATGGAAGATGGGCAACAGAGAGAGGAATGAAAAGAAGTATGGGGCATAAAGCTGGAAGTGAAAACTTAAAAGAGCTTTGCGATCATATTTACGATTTAGGAATTCCTATTTTGTCTGTTTTTGCTTTTTCAACCGAAAACTTTAAAAGAGATGTTCAAGAAGTGAATTATTTAATGAATTTATTTATTCAAATGTTTGAAAAAGAGTTTGCTTTCTTAAAGAAGAAAGATGTTCGAGTAATCTTTTCCGGAAGAAGGGATAATCTTCCAGCAAATGTTTTAAAAGCAATGGATAAGATGTCAAAAGAAACAGAAAATTGTAAACATGCAATTTTTAATGTTTGTTTAAACTATGGTGGACAATATGAAATTTTAGATATGGCGAAAGAGATTGCTCAAGAAGTAGAAGAAGGAAAAATAACTTCTAAAGATATTGACCTTACAACGGTTCGTTCGCATTTATATCAAGATTTACCAGATTTGGATTTAGTTATTCGAACGAGTGGAGAACAAAGAATTAGCAATTTTATGCTTTATCAAAGTGCTTATGCAGAATATTATTTCCCAAAAACTTATTTTCCAGATTTTAATGCTCATGAGTTTGATTTAGCAATTGAAGAATATCAAAGAAGAACCAGAAAGTTTGGAGGTTAAAAAAGTGAAACAAAGAGTGATTAGTGCCATCGTATTGCTGTTAATTTTTATTCCTCTTTTATTTATTGGTAAAGAGCCTTTTGCTCTTTTTATGGGAATTGTAGCATGCCTTGGACTTTACGAAATGATGAATCTTAAGCAAAAAGAAAAAGAAATTCCATTTTTAACAAGAGTATTAGCTTATCTTGCAACTCTTTATATTGTTTTTTGTAATTATACTTCCAATGAAATTATTTTCTCCATTGATTATCGACTTTTATGTATACTAATTTTTGCCTTTTTAATACCATCCGTTGTAATTGGAGATAATAAACGTTACTCTTTTCAAGATGGACTCTATTTATTAGGAGCAAGTTTATTAATTGGATTTTCTTTTAATTTACTCGTTCTCATTCGAAATTATTCAAGAAATATATTAATTTATTTATTTTTGATTACCATTATAACCGATACATTTGCTCTTGTAACAGGAAAAAATATTGGAAAACATAAACTTTGTCCGACGATATCTCCCAATAAAACGGTAGAAGGTTTAATTGGTGGAACCATTATGGGAACTTTTGTTGCAACCGTATTTTATGCAACGGTCATTAATGCTCAAATTGATCTTGTTCCATTATTGATTGTTACAGTTTCCTTATCTTTAGTAGGTCAACTTGGAGATTTGGTATTTTCTCAAATGAAAAGATATTATCAAGTAAAAGATTTCTCAAATTTAATTCCTGGACATGGAGGTGTTTTGGACCGACTCGATAGTATTATTTTTGTAGTATTAATGTATACTTTATTTATTACAATTATTTAGGAGGATATTTTATGGTAACATTAATTTATTTTATATTAATATTAGGGGTAATTGTTTTGGTTCACGAATTTGGACACTTTGTCTTTGCGAAAATGTTTGGTATTTATGTTCATGAATTTTCGATTGGAATGGGTCCTAAAATTTTTGGTAAAAAAAGAAAAAATAAAAAGGATGAAACAGAATACTGTATAAGAGCAATTCCGATTGGTGGTTTTGTTTCTTTAGCAGGAGAAGAAGTCGATGAAAATGATGGTGTTCCAAGAGAAAAGAAACTCTATGCAAAAAAACCTTGGCAAAGATTCTTAGTCATGTTCTTTGGAGCAGGAAATAACTTTATTTTTGCAGCTTTAATTTTATTTGCTATTGCTCTTGTTTGGGGTGCTCCAGATATGCATGCAACTTTAACTGCAGTTGACCCAAATTATCCTGCTTATGAAGCGGGTCTAAAAAGTGGAGACATCGTTACCAAATTAAATGGGCATAAAATTTCCAGTAGCGATGATTTAGCTATTTATATGCAGTTAATCGATAAATCAAAACCAATCAAAATAGAAGTTTTAAGAGATAAAAAGAAAATAAGTTATGAAGTAAAAGCAGTAAAAGAAAAAAAAGATGGAGTAGAAAGCTATTACATTGGAGTAACTATGGGAAGTGAAGAAGTTCATCATGGATTTTTAGCCTCTCTACAATATATGTTCCAAAAAACAGGAGCATTATTTAAACAGATGTTTATTACACTCCGTGGACTCTTCACTGGAGGAATTGGCGTTGATCAATTATCCGGACCTGTTGGTATTTATTCTATTGTAGGAGAACAAAGGACAGCAGGATTTGAGAATGTCTTATATTTAGTTGCACTTTTAAGTATTAACGTTGGAGTTATTAATTTACTTCCACTTCCAGCATTTGATGGAGGAAGAATTTTATTCTTATTGATTGAAAAAATTAAAGGAAGCCCAGTCGATGCTAAAACGGAAAATATTATTCATTCAATTGGATTTGTTTTATTAATGATTTTAATGCTTTATATTACATTTAATGATATTTTTCGGTTATTTTAGGAAAAGTCTTTGATTTTTCCTATTTTTTTGTTATAATCATGGTTAGGGAGCGAAGAATTATGGAGAAAATAAAAGAATTATTGCAAAATAAATTATTTAAAATGTTAGCACTTGTCATTGCTGGTTTAATTGTAGTTATAGTAATTATTGTTATTGTCATGGCAATGATGGGAAGAAGAGTTTCTAATTATGCAGACTTAGAAGATAAAATGATTTCAGCTGCAAAAGAATACTACAAGAAAAATAACGATCGTCTTCCAAAAGAAATTGGTGCTAAAATAGAAATTGATAGTAGTAGTTTAGCAGAAGATGGATATATGAAAGAATTAGAAAAAATTGCCCCTAAAGATGCTACTTGTACAGGAAAAGTAACGGTAAAAAATGTTAATCAAGGATATTTCTATCAAGCATTTCTAGATTGTGGAGAAAAATATAAAACGACAAAACTTTCAGATTATATTAATAATCATGAAAATCCTGTAATTGTTGGACCTGGTCTATATGAAGTAAATGGAAAAAAAGCATACCGAGGAGAAAATCCTAAAAATTATATTACTTTTGCTGGTAGAACTTATAGAATTGTACAAATAAACGAGGATGGAACAGTCGATATTATTGGAACAACAAGAGAAGATCGGGTTGTATGGGATGATCGGTATAATGAAGATCGAAATCAAAATGAAGGAATTAATGACTATTCTGTAAGCCGTGTTCGAGATACATTACTTACTTATGTCAATTCGGATGCGTTTAATGACAATCAAAGAAGCATGTTGGAACCATTTTCTCTTTGTGTAGGAAAAGTTTCTGAAGATGCACTTGTAACCCGTGGAATGGAATGTAGTGAAAAACTAGACAATCAAATTATTGGATTATTGCCAGTTAGTTATTATACATATGCAAGCTTAGACGCAAATTGTACAACAGCAACTCATGGAACTTGTGAAAATTATAATTATTTAGTAATAGACTATCAATGGTGGACTTTAACTGCAGATAGTAATACTAGCTATCGAGTTTATGCAGTTGGACCTAGTTCAAGTGCTATCTTAACAAGAGGATCATCTATGGGATCAATAAGGGAAGTTTTAAGACTTACGGAAAACACAGTTTACGTAAAAGGTGATGGTAGTTTAGAAAACCCTTATGTCATAAAATAGAAAAAAATAAAAAAAGGTATTGTCAAAACACAATTTTATTGGTAAAATAACATTGTGTTTTTTAAATGGCGGTATTGGTGAAGTGGTTAACACGCTGGATTGTGGCTCCAGTATGCAAGGGTTCGATTCCCTTATCCCGCCCCATAGTGAATTTTACACACGACCTTGTGTGTTTAAGAGTAAAAGTTCGTAATACTTGATATTATGGACTTTTTCTTTTGTAGGAAATAGTAATGATAAAAATAGTTTTACTTTGTTATTATAATAAAGTTTATTTGAGAACATCACTTAACCGGATAATTGAAAAATTTTTAAATATAATTTGACTTTTATTTCTAAACTATTTCCAAAAAAACTATATTTTGTCACAAATAAGTGATAAAATATTAGATAGAAGAATTATATTATGAATTAGTCAATCATGACTGACTAATTATGGAAGGAGGATTAAAATGTTAGAAAAAATAATGCTGAGATGATTCAAGAAATTAAAGAGGTCATTTTGAGTAGTAGACAAAAAGTAGCTTATGAAGTAAATAATGCTATGTTATATGCTTATTGGAATGTTGGAAGAATTATTGTTGAGAATGAACAGAATGGGAATATTAAAGCAGAATATGGGAAACAAATTTTAAAAGAATTATCGAAAGAATTAAGAAAAGTTTTAGGATCAGGATTTTCAGTTTCAAATTTACAATACATGAGAAGGTTTTATTTGGAATATCCAAAACAACAGACACTGTCTGTTAAATTGAGTTGGTCTCATTATTGTGAATTATTAAGTATTAAGAATGTTGATGAACGAAATTTTTACGAAAAAGAATGCATTAATTCTAACTGGAGTGTACGAGAACTAAAAAGGCAATTAGAGACATCTTTATTTGAAAGACTATTACTTTCCGAAGGAAAAAAGAATAAGAAAAAAGTTTATGAATTATCGAAAGTTGGACAAACACTTAATACACCTCTAGATGTATTAAAAGAACCTTATGTATTTGAATTTTTAGGAGTGAAAGAAAACAAGCCAATTTTAGAAAAAAAATTAGAGCAAAAGTTAGTAAAACATATTGAAGAATTTTTGCTTGAATTAGGAAAAGGTTTTATGTTTGTAGGAACACAACAAAGAGTTACTTTAGGAAATAATCATTATTATGTAGATATGGTTTTTTATAATAAAATATTAAAATGCTATGTTTTAATTGATTTAAAAATTGGACAAATGAAAGCTGAATATGCAGGTCAAATGAATATGTATTTAAATTACTATAATGAAGAAATAAATGATCCGGGCGATAATAAACCAATAGGAATTATTCTTTGCAAAAGTAAAAATGATATTGCAATTGACTATGCTTTAGGTGGACTTTCAAACAATGTTTTTGCATCTACTTATACTTATTATATTCCTAAAAAAGAAGAATTAATTGACGAAGTTGAAAAGGTATTAAATGATAAATAGAAAGAATTCATATAATAAAAAAATTGTTATTTCTGGAAGTAGTAAAGTTAAATTTTAGCTAAATATGGATGGGTTCAATTAAGCCGGATTTTTAGAGGAACTATTGCATAAAATCGATTTTCGTAATAATATAATAATAGTAGTAGGTGACGGAAGTGAAAAAGAGTAAAAAGAAATCAAAATTAGAATTTTATAACTTATTTTGGTTATTTATATTTGGTAGCATATTTGGTTGGATTTGTGAAGGAATATTTAGTTTATTAGTACATGGAGAACTTATTAATCATTCTGCTCTTGTTCTTGGTCCCTTCGATGTTTGTTATGGAATTTGTGCATGTGTTTTAACGTTTTTATTATACAAATACAAAGATAAAGGAAAATGTTCTTTATTCTTTATCAGTTTCTTCATTGGATCTATACTAGAATATATTATGAGTTGGGGAATGGAACTCGTGCTTGGATTTTCTGCTTGGAATTATAGTAGTATGTTTTTAAATATAAATGGAAGAGTATGTTTTATCATGTCCTGTCTTTGGGGATTTTTAGGAATTCTTTGGATTCAATATATTTATCCTCTAATAGAAAAAATGATTCATAAAATTCCTAAAGAATTAGGAAAAAAATTAATTGTTATTTTATCGATATTTTTATTTTTAGATTTAATTTTAACAGTAAGTGCAGTCGTAAGAGCAAAACAATTTGAAAAGGGGATTGAACCCCATAATTTTTACGAAGAATTTTTAGATAAAACGTTTAATAGAGATTATTTATATAATATGTTTAATAACAGTTGGAGTGATTAAATGAAAGTATTAGTATTATCTTGCAGTACAGGAGGAGGACATAATTCTTGTGGAAAATATATTCAAAGTGAATTTCGTTCTCATCATATAGAATGTGATTTTATCGATTATTTTAGTATTCTTGGAAACAAACTATCGAAAAGAATCGAAAAATTATATTTAAAATCTACGCAAGGAAAAGGGAAAATTTTTGAAGGAGTTTATAAACTAGGAGAAACTTATAGTAAAGTGGGTTTAACCAGTCCTGTTTATGAACTCAATAAACTTGCTAAGAATAAAATCTGGAAGTTTCTTACAGACAATCACTACGATTTAGTCATCTGTCCACATTTATTTCCATCGATGGCGATTACTTCTTTAAAAAAAGATGGAATGAATATAAAATTAATCAATGTTGCTACAGATTATACCAATATTCCATTTTGGAATGAAACAACACCGGATTATTTTGTAATTCCTCACGAATCATTAAAAAGTGAATTTACTGAGAAAGGAATTGATGAAAAAGTTTTAATTCCAATCGGAATTCCTGTTTCTACTCACTTTCAAGAAAAAATAAAAATTTGTCTTTAAAAAAGGATAAGCCTAATATACTTGTTACTTCTGGAAGTATGGGGTTTGGAAATTTAAAAGATGTTGTTGAGAAAATTTTAAATAGCATGGATGTCTATGTCACAGTAATTTGTGGAAATAATAAAAGATTGTTCAAGAAACTATCAAAAATTAAGAATCCAAATTTAATGGTTCATGGTTTTGTTAATAATATGAATGAATATATTCAAGAATGTGATATTGTTTTAACCAAACCGGGAGGACTTACGAGTACGGAAGTTGCAGTTTTAGAAAAACCAATGATACATATTATGCCAATTCCTGGAGTAGAAAATCATAATGCGAACTTCTTTCAAAAAAATCATTTAAGTTTAGTATCAAATACACTGAATGAAATCATTGAAAATACAAAAAAGTTATTAGAAGATAAGAATTTGCAAGAGGAAATCATCAAAAATCAGAGGAAAATAATCAATAAAAATGCAGCACGAGATCTTGTAAAATTGGTAGAAGAAAATATTTTATAAAAGAACTTTTTTTGCATTTTAAAGAAGATATCTAGTTGTTAATTTATACCGAAATATGGTATAATAAATTAGGTGATAATAGAAATGAAGTATTTTAAAATGGGCCTTTTGATTTGCTTTCTTTTTATTCTAACGGCTTGTAATATTCCTTTAGAAAGTTCTATTTCGGAAACTGTTTCTCAAGACTCTGACAAAATGATCATTCATTTTCTTGACGTAGGGCAGGGGGACTCAACATTTATTGAATTTCCTAATAAAGAGACGATGTTAATTGATGCAGGGGAAAAAGAATATGGGGAAGTGGTTTTAAAATATATTCGAAAACTAGGATATAAAACCATTGATTATTTGGTCGGAACCCATCCTCATACAGATCATATCGGTGGTTTAGAGAAGATTGTGGAATCGATGTCGATTCAAAATGTTTATATGCCAAAAGCTCTTGCTACTTCCAATACATATGAAAATTTATTGAAAGCCATTCAGGAAAAAGGCCTTTCGATTCATACAACGAAAGCAGGAATGAATCTTTTATCTAGTGATGATTTGTCTGTTGATGTAGTTGCGCCCAACAACACAGAGTATTCTTCTTTGAATAATTATTCGATTGTTTTAAAAATTCGTTATAAAAATCGTACCTTCCTTTTTACGGGAGACGCTGAAAAAGTTAGTGAGGAAGAAATTTTAAAAGCGGGATATGATGTATCCAGTGATGTTATTAAAGTAGGACATCATGGAAGTGATACGTCCTCCAGTCTTGCCTTTTTAAAAAAAGTTCAGCCTAAGTATGCCATCATTTCTGTTGGAAAAGGGAATTCGTATCATCATCCCAGTGATTCTATTCTTGAGAGATATCAAAGTTTAGGAGCAAAAGTTTATCGAACCGATGAAGCTGGAAATATTCTTTTGGTAAGTGATGGAGAAGGAATTCAAATTACAAATGAAAAATCAGAGGTGCTTGTAGATGAAGTTCCAGAGGAAAATGAATCTATACAAAATGAAGATATCTCTATTCAATTGCTTTCTCTTAGTCCCATCGTTCGAGGAGAAAATGCTACGATTGAAATTTTGGGAGAAGCCAATACTTCCTATTCCATTCAAGTTTTTTATAAATCAGGAGTAAGCACTGCGAAAGGATTAGAGGATAAAGTAAGCGATGCGGAGGGAAAAGTTTCTTGGACATGGAAAGTTTCTTCTTCGGTAGATGCTGGTAAATATCAAATCATTCTAAAAAAGACAGGGGATACTTTACAAAAAGTAATCGATTATGAAATTCCATAAAGAAAGGAGAAAAGATAAATGAAAGTCATTATTGACCGGGAAGAGGAAGATTATTTCGTTGTTGAAACAGAAAATCAAGACCTTGCCAATCTTCCCAAAATTTTAGTTCCCGGAGGAAGAGAAGGGGACGTTGTAAATATTACGATTGATCCTTTAGAAACAGCGAAAAAAAAGCTTGAAGTACAAGGTCTTATGGATAAATTATTTGATTAACGAAATATTTGTCAATTTGTGTAAAAAGAGGATTTCTACCTTTAAGGAAATCTTTTTTTGTGGTACAATGAGGACAAGGTGATGGTACGATGCCTAGAAGAAGAAAAAAGAAATATAAAATTCGGTGGGGTCGATTTTTAACGGTTTTACTTGTTCCACTTCTCCTTCTTTCCGTTTTATTTTTCCATTTTACAGGAGATGCTTTTCAAGATAAACTTACCGATATTGGTTATACGAAAGAAGAAATTACCTACTTAAAAAAGAATTTATCAGTTGAAAATTTAAATTTATTAAAAGAATATGAACATTTATCCTATTTAGAAGATCTTTTAAAAACAGATGGATACAAAGAAGAGAATTTTTCTTCTTACTTAACGTATATTGAAAATTTAAAAGAGGATTATGATTTAGCAAATGTTGTTTATTTGGTAAATGAAAATATTTCTTATCCGTATTCTTTAAAGCTGGTTCAAATTGTTCAACATCCTTATTTTATAAGAGAACGTCTTGATCGCTATATGGCTTATCAAGAAGAAGATGTCAATACCATTATTACCAATGTTAACAGTAATCTGGATTATGAATTTTATACGCATATGATGCCTTCTGACACCTCCAAAGAAACTCTTTTAATTGTTAATAAATTTTATTATTTAGAAAAAGATTATCATTATGGGGAATTAGTTACGATGGAAAAAGCGTACGATAATAAGAATGGTAGTAAATTAAATCAAACAGCGTATGAAGCTTTTAAAAAGCTTGTCGATGATGCAGAAAAAGAAGGTTACCACATTCGAAATAATTCTGCTTACAGAAGTTATGAAACGCAAAATAATCTTTATAATGATTATAAAAATAGTAATGGATTAACATGGGCGGATAAATGGAGTGCTCGACCAGGACATTCGGAGCATCAGACAGGTCTTGCTCTTGATGTTGGGGTCAAAGATGAATATGTTTTGGGGAAATTTGAAACGAGTAAAGAATTTCCTTGGATGAAAGAAAATGCTCACCGTTATGGATTTATCCTACGTTATCCTAAAGAAAAACAATATATTACAGGGTACGGTTATGAACCTTGGCATTATCGCTATGTTGGAGTCGATGTTGCAACGTATATTTATGAACACGATATTACTTTTGAAGAATACTATGCCTATTTTGTTGAAAACAAATAAAAAAGTTGCTATTTTTTCTATTTTGTGGTAAAATATAGAGAAATTTAAGGGGGAATATCTATGGCTTATGAACATCAATGTGGGGGTTGTTTAAATTTTAAAGATAAAGATAACACTTATAAATTGTTTGATACCCGTTGGGCAAACTCGGAAAAAGGTTACTGTGATTGGTATCGTTGCTTTTATTGGGCGGATGATTCTTGTTCTTCTCACTATGAAGCAAGAAATCCAGAACCAAGTTGTTATATTACAACCATTGTTTGCAAAATTTTGGATTATCCAGATGATTGCGGAGTTTTAAATACTCTTCGTACTTTCCGAGATGAAGTTTTGCAAAAAGATGAAAAATATCTTCCACTTCTTATGGAGTATGATATCGTTGGACCCAAAATTGCTTATGCTTTAGAAGAAGATTATGAAAAGACTCAGGACATCGAGTTTGCTACCTATCTTTTTAACTTTTATATTTTACCAACAGCAAGTTTTGTTCATGAAAAAAAGAATGACGAAGCTGTTCGGCGTTATCAAGAAATGATGGTAGGGCTCGAAGAATATTATTCTGTTGCTCCGGATAATTCTGTTTCTTATCAAGAATACGATGCAACTCGGGGTGGACACGGAAGAGTTTACAAAAAAAATTTACAAGAAATTTAACATTCCTGTTTGAACAGGATGTTTTTTTTATAAAAATCTTTCGATCTGTGATATAATAGTACTAGTTTATGGGAGGAAGAGAATGGATAAATTAACAAAAGAAGAAGTATTGCATGTTGCAGAACTTGCAAGAATACAAGTAGATGAAGAAGAAATTCAAAAATATAGTGTAGAATTAAAAGATTTACTTGATGACATTGATAAAATTCGAGATGTCGATGTTGCTATGGATGAAATCTTAGTAACTCCAGTTGATCATACAGCAGCTTTCAGAGAAGATACGAATACAAGCGTTATCGAGTTTCAAGAATTACAAGAAAATTTACCAAAAGCAGTTGGTAGATTTGTGGAAGTACCGGTGATTTTCGATGAGTAAATATTTATCTCTTTCTTTAAAAGAAATTCATGAGCTTCTTGTAAATCATACAATTACTCCAGTTGATTTGGTTCAAGAAGCAATGGACAATATTGAAGAAAATAAAGATTTAAATGCTTTTATTACTTTAAATAAAGAAGATGCCTTAAAAAGGGCAGAGGAACTTTCTAAAAAGGAAGTTGGAGAGTCTCTTCTTTTTGGAATTCCTATTGCCGTTAAAGATAATATTTGTACCAAAGGTTTAAGAACAACTTGTGCATCCAAAATGCTTGAAAATTTTGTTCCCGTTTATGATGCTTTTGTTGTTACGAAACTTATTGACGCAGGAATGATTATTATCGGAAAAACCAACATGGACGAATTTGCTATGGGTTCTACTTCGAAGACAAGTTATTTTGGTGCTCCTAAAAATCCATGGGATAAAACGCGAATTGCAGGAGGTTCTTCCGGGGGATCTGCAGCTTCTGTTGCTTCTAGCATCGTTCCTCTTGCTCTTGGAAGTGATACGGGAGGTTCTATTCGTCAACCAGCATCGTACACCGGTCTCGTTGGAATGAAACCTACTTATGGTCGGGTTTCTCGGTATGGTTTAGTTGCTTTTGCATCTAGCTTGGATGCGATTGGACCTTTTTCTCGAAATGTTTACGATAATGCGGTTCTTTTAAACACACTCGTTGGTTATGATGAAAGGGATTTAACCAGTAGTAATCGTACGCCAGAAGATTTTACGAGACTCATTGGAAAAGATATTCGAGGAATGAAAATTGGGGTTCCAAATTATTTTCAAAGTGATATTGTTGCACCAGAAATCTTAGAAAGGCTCGAAAATGTAAAACAGATTCTTCGTCAAGCAGGAGCAATTGTATCCAATGTAGACGTTCGCCATTTGGAAAAAGCAGTCATGTTATATCAGATTATTGCTATGGGAGAAGCAAGTAGCAACTTAGCTCGTTTTGATGGAGTTCGGTATGGTTTTCATGTAGAAGATGCAAAAAGTGCGGATGATTTATATAAAAGGACAAGACAACTAGGATTTGGTGCTGAAGTAAAAAGAAGAATTATGGTCGGTTCTTACATTTTAAGTGGAGAAAATGCATCGATTTATTATACCAAAGCTTTAAAGATTCGAAAGGATATGAAAAAGAGTTTCGAGGAAGTTTTCGAACAATACGATTTGTTAATTGGACCTACAACGACGACGACGGCTTATCGGTTGGACGAAAATACAACGGATCCAAGTCAAACGTTCTTAGATGATGTTTTGGTTATTCCTGTCAACATGGCTGGATTACCGGGTGCAAATATTCCGATGGGACTTTCCTCAAATAGAATGCCAATTGGACTACACATCATTGGAAATTCTTTTGAAGAAGCAAAAATTTATCAACTTGCCTCTTTCTTAGAAAAAGAACTTGCCTTCGACTTTAATCCGAAAGGAGGAGAATAAAATGGACTATCAAACAACGGTTGGAATTGAGATTCACTGTGAGTTAAAAACCCAGAGTAAAATGTTTTCTCCTTCTCTAAATTCTTATACCGATATTGCTAATACCAATATTCATGAAATCGATTTTGCTTATCCGGGGGTTCTTCCCACCATCAATAAAAAAGGAGTGGAACTTGCTTTAAAAGCAGCAATGTTATTTCATTGTGAAATCAATAAGACGATGTTTTTTGACCGAAAAAATTATTTCTATCCAGATCTTCCAAAAGGTTACCAAATTACGCAAAGTAGAACTCCGATTGGAATCAATGGTTATATTGAGATAGAAACGAAAGAAGGGCCTAAAAAAATTCGCATCCACGATATTCATATCGAAGAAGATACGGCCAAAAGTATTCATCATCATGAAAAAACTCTTCTGGACTTTAATCGTTGTGGTGTTCCTTTAATTGAAATTGTCAGTGAAGCGGATATTCATACACGCGAAGAAGCCATCTTATACGTTGAAAAATTAAGAGAAATTTTATTCTATGCCGATATTTCTGATTGTAAAATTGAAGAGGGGAGCATGCGTTGTGATGTCAACGTCAGCGTTTCCAATACCGAAACTTTAGGAGTTCGAACGGAAACGAAAAATGTTGGTTCGATTACCCATGTTGGGGATGTTGTTGAAGTAGAAGCAAAAAGGCAAATCGAAATTCTTGAAACAGGAAATAAAATTTATGAAGAAACGAGAAGATTCGATGAAGCGAAGCAAGAAACGGTTTTAATGCGAAGAAAAGAAACCGGAAACGACTACCGATATTTTCCAGATGGAGATATTCCTCCTTTAGTTTTAACCGATGAATTTATTGAAAATGTCCGAAAAACTTTACCTGTTTTAGCAGATGACAGAAGAAAAGTTTACAGGGAGCATGGAATTAGTGAAGGAAACATTGAAAAAATTATTGCCAACAAAAAAATTAGTGATTATCTATTAGAACTTGGAAATATTGATTTAAAAATAGCAAGTAATCTTCTACTTGGAGACATTCAAGCATATTTAAATAAAGAGAACAAAAATTTAGAAGACACCAAATTTACCAAAGAAAAACTCATTACAGTTGTATCTCTTCTAAGTACTGGAAAAATGAATCATAAGAATTTTAAAGATATGTTAGAAAATTTATTTACGACCGATGAATCTCCAGAAAAATTACTTGAAAAATTAAGTGCATCCAATATTACCGATGAGGCATTAGTTTCGATGATTCAAAAAATTCTTGGTGAAAATCCTGAAAGCGTTAAAGACTACCAAGAAGGACGCGATCGAGCTCTTAAATTCTTGATGGGTCAAGTGATGAAAGAGACAAAAGGATGCGTTGATGCAAGGCGTGCAAATGAAATTTTACAGCAAGAATTGAAGAATACTAGAAGTTGATTTATTCTAGAATGTATTGTATAATACTTCTAAGTAAGAAGGAGTTGAAAATTTATGAAGTTATTCAAAAAAAATAAATTTACAATATTTATCATTGTATTCTTTATGGTGTTATTAGTATTGTTATTACAAGCAAAAAACTTATTCTTTCCAAATTCCGGTGTTGAAAATTATGGAGATCGCTTAAAAGATTTACCAGCCATTCAAGAAGATGTTATGAATAGTGCAACGGATGCTTTAAAAGGAAACGAAAAAGTTGTCGATGCCAGCATTCGTACACAGGGAAAAATTGTCGAAGTTCAGATTACTCTTCAAAATGATGTTAATCTTCAAGATGCTAAAACAATTGGAACAGGGGTAACTGCAAGTTTCGACGAAACGACTCTTGCAAATTATGATTTCCAAGTATTTTTGTTAAAAGAGAGTGAAGAAGAAAATAATTTCCCAATCATCGGATACAAAGCAAAAACGAGTGAAGGATTCACTTTTACAAAAGACCGTGAAAAAACGGTTGAGGAGGAAAAGGCAGAATGAAAAAGAAAGTTCTAATTATTGCACCCATTGCTGTTTGCATTTTTGTCTTTTTAGGAGTTTACTTTTTCTTAAACCACGAAGATAAAGATACGTCCTTAACTATCTTAGAAAAACGTTGGATTGAAAACAATTCAGCAACAAAAGTAAACTTAGATATCATCAATGATATGCCTGTTTTTGGAGAAAGTGGAACCGGTGTATTATTTGATTTTGCCAGCGATTTTGAACTTGAAACTGATTTGGAATTTAATAAAGTTCCTTATTCAAAACAAGCAAGTCCAACCTCCAACGAATTACAGTTTCGAATTTTAAATAGTGATGCAACCCTTTCTGAAAATGATTTATTATTATTTGAAGATGGTTATATTTTACTTGGAAGAGATCAAACAAGATATGATAGTATTTCTATGATTCGAGATAAAACGATTGGAACCTTTAGCAGTGATGCTGCAGAAGTAACTTATTATATGAAATCTGCTGCGGGTATTACTTACAAAACTTATGAAGATATCACAAGTCTAACAACTGCTTTAACCAATCAAGAAGTTGATATGATTTTAGTTCCTCAATATCTTTATTTAGGAGAAACTCTTCCTTTAAATAATACGTATATTAACTATTATTTTCCAGAACTTACTAAAAAAATTGTCTTAACACTTACAAAAGAAAATGAAAAACTAAATTCGATTGTACAAAAATATTTTACCAATTGGATGGAAGATCACTATGTTGATGCTTATAATCGTGAATTATTAAATTATTATATTAGCAAGAAAAATATTTCTGATAAAACCAAAACAGCAATGCTTAGTAAAACCTATACGTATGGATATGTTGAAAATGCACCATATGAAGTACGCGTAGATAAAAAGGCCTATGGAATTGCAGGAGAGTATGTTCAAAGAATTCAAAGACTTACAGGTATTGATATTGCTTATAAAGAATATAAAAATTTACAAGCTTTAAATGAAGCAATTCAAAAAGGTGAAGTTGATTTTTATTTTGATACGACTGGAATTCAGAATTCTAATTATTTTATGACCATGTCTCCTTTCGTTGAGAAATATGTCATTCTTGCTAACCATCAAAATGATGCGATTATTACTTCTTTTGAAAGCTTAAAAGGAAAGAACGTAAATATTTTACAGAATCATCTTTTATTTACTTATTTTCAAAATAATTCAAAAGCATCCATTGTTCCAAAAAATAATTTGGATGGCTTATTAGAAGATAATCATTTAATTGCAGTAGATAAAGAAACTTATGATTATTATAAACATTCAAAATTTAAAAATTATGAAGTTCTATATGAATCAACAATTACCAATGATTATCGATTTGGAGTAAAAAATACCAATCAAGATTTTTACAACTTATTTAACTATATCATGGGAACCAATTCTTATTATAATTACCGGTTATTAGGACTTGATTCGATGAATATTGGTTTATTAGAAAGAACAACCTTTACACAACTTTATTTAATTATTTTAGGACTTGTATTACTTCCTATTTTAGTAATTATTTTCTTATATTTATTTGTTAAGAAAAAACGAGAAGTAAAAGAAGTAAGAAAAGAAGATCGAAGAAAATATACTGATATGTTAACTTCTCTTAAAAACAGAAATTACTTAAACTTTAATATGGAAAAATGGGATAATAGCCAAGTTTATCCACAAGGAGTGATCGTTGTTGACTTAAATAATGTAAGTTATGTAAATGACAATTATGGTCATGAAGAAGGGGATAAATTAATTATAAAAGCAGCATCGATTCTAGTAAACACGCAACTTGAAAACAGTGAGATTATGCGAACCGATGGAAATGAATTTTTAATTTATTTAGTAGGTTATACGGAAAAGCAGATTGAAACGTATACCAAGAAACTTACAAAAGAAATGAAAGAATTACCACATGGTTTTGGAGCAGCAGTAGGGTACAGTATTATTTTAGATGATATTAAAACGATTGATGATGCCATCAATGAAGCAAGTCTAGATATGAAAACGAAAAAAGAAGAAGCAAGATAAGAAGGTGTAGAATATGAAGGGGAGAGTAAAGAAATTTTTGAAAAAAGTCTTAAAGACTGTTCAAAAACCAGAAATGCGAGTCTTACCTGGACAACTTGCTTTTTTCTTTGTCTTATCCGTTGTTCCCTTAATTGCTCTTCTAGGAAGTTTAGCAATTGTCTTTGGAATTCAAACAGAAAGTGTTATCGAACTTTTAGAAAATATTGTTCCAAGAGCAGTTTTAGATTTGTTAATTCCGGCTCTTTCTGGACAAAACTTTAATTTCAATATGTTCATTTTCTATATTTCTGCCTTCATTCTTGCCAGTAATGGAACCCATTCTATGATTATTGCTTCCAATGAACTCTATAAATTTGAAGCAAAAGATTATCTATCTAGAAGAATTAAAGCAATTCTTATGACGATTGTTTTGGTTTTACTTCTAATATTCATTTTAGTTGTACCGGCTTTTGGTGATAAAATTATTGCTTTAATAGGAAATTTAACAGGAAATGAAGTCGTTACTAGAGATTTACATATTTTATATAACATTTTAAATTTTCCATTATCTTTAATTTTAATTTTTTTCAATGTAAAACTTCTTTATGTGATTGCACCAGATGAAACCATTCCAAGTTCTAGTACAACGTATGGAAGTTTATTTACAACGATTGGATGGATTATTGCAACAGAAGTTTATTCAATTTACGTTGATGTATTTGCAAAATATAATCTTTTTTATGGAAGTTTGTCCAATATTTTAATTTTGCTTCTTTGGGTATATATCCTAGCCTATATCTTTGTTTTTGGAATGGCTCTAAATGTAACGAACCGAGAATCCTAAGAATTTTGAAAAGTAGAATTTCTACTTTTTTTTTGTAATTGTTTGTGCTATAATGGAATCTAAGAAAGGGTTGTTGTCATGAAGAAAGTTCAAAAGCAAGTAAAAGAGTTTCAAAAACAACTTATAAAATTTTTCAAAGATTTTAAGAAAAATCCCAAAAAGCAATTTACAACTCTTATTACTTGGATGAAAGAAATTGTTAAAAATAATCTATTATTTTTTGTATTTGTTATATCGGTACTATTTAATACTGTTCTTTTACGCTATTTTACCATTCATATGGTCGAAAATGTCTTTTTCTATAAGCCATTTTTTGCTGATTTGGCGGTTATTTTAGTTGTTGGAGCATTTTCCTTTTTAGTGAAAGAAAAACATCAATTTGCGTATTTATTAGTAAGTAGTATTATTCTATCACTAATCTGTGTTATTAATTCTTGTTACTATACGTTCTATACTTCATTTTCTTCCATTTCTCTTCTTGCAACAAGTAGATATGTTGTAGCAGTTGGAGATGCCATTGTTGAAAATGTTTTAAGAATTCAAGATTTACTTTATCTTTGGTCGCCGATTGCGTTAATTTATGTTTATTATAAACTCAAGAAAAAGAAGAAATTAAAAAGAAGAAATATTCGAGATCAAAGAAAGTTTTTGGCTGTTTTAGGAGGAGCTATTGTTTCTGCTGCAATTGTTATTTTAACTCTTACTACTTTAGAGATTGGACGTTTTGCAAAACAATGGAACCGTGAATACATCGTTATGCGTTTTGGTATTTATACCTATCATTTAAATGATTTAGTAAAAAGTATCGAACCTCAAATTACAACTCTTTTTGGTTACGATGAAGCAATGAAGAGATTCCAAGATTATTATCAAGATGTTCCTGAAGAACAAGATTGGAAGAATCGTTATACGGGAATCTTTGAAGGAAAAAATATTATTTCTATTCATGCCGAAAGTATGCAAAACTTCTTAATTGGATTGAAATTTAATGGAGAAGAAGTTACTCCAAATTTAAATAAACTTGTTAAGAAATCGATTTATTTTTCAAACTTTTATTCTCAAGTTAGTGTTGGAACTAGTAGTGATAGTGAATTTACATTAAATACCAGTCTAATGCCGACCAACAATGGTACTGCTTTTGTTAGTTACTTTAACCGGGAATATGTTGCAATTCCAAA
This sequence comes from uncultured Bacilli bacterium, assembly GCA_947623645.1. Taxonomy (GTDB): domain Bacteria; phylum Bacillota_I; class Bacilli_A; order RF39; family UBA660; genus MGBC162581. The sequence goes on along the minus strand of CANQHK010000001.1, from coordinate 13,805 downwards.
ACTTTTAAAAGAAAAAGGATATTATACCTTTGCAATGCATGCGAATAATGGTTCTTTCTGGAATCGTGATGTTATGCATAAGAGTTTAGGTTACGATCGTTTGTATTCTAAATCAGATTATACAATTGATGAAGTAGTAGGGCTTGGACTTTCAGATAAATCTTTCTTCCGGCAATCCGTTGATTACTTAAAAGAAATTGCTGGAAGAGGAGAACCATATTATGGAACCTTTATCATGCTTAGTAACCATACGCCATTTAGTGATAAAAATGGAGACTACAGCGATTTTGATGTCACTTTAAAAGAAACGGTTGTAAACCCTGAAACAGGACGAGAAGAAGAAGTTACTTATCCATATATGGAAGGAACAAAACTTGGAAAATACTTTAAATCAGCACATTATGCCGATGAAGCTTTAGGAGAATTCTTAGCGGCATTAGAAGAAAATGATCTTATGAAAAACACGGTATTAATTCTTTATGGAGATCATGATGGTCGTCTTCCAAAAGCAGATTATACAAGACTTTACAATTATGATAAAGAAACCGATGGAGTTTTGGATAAAGATGATCCAGCCTATATAAATATTGATACTTATCAATATGATATTTTAAGAAAAGTACCATTCCTTATTTATAGTGATGAAACGGAAAGCAAACTTCATAAAGAAGTCGACACCGTTATGGGAATGTATGATGTTATGCCAACGCTTGGAAATATGTTTGGATTTTATAATAAATATCAATTAGGAAAAGATATCTTCCAAGTAAAAGATGATAATATCGTTGTCTTTCCAAATGGTAACTGGGTAACAAATAAAGTTTTCTATAACGCCCAAAAAGCAGCTTATTTAACTTTAAAAGATTCTGAAATCAAAGAAGAATATATTTCTGAGTGCAGTGATTATGCAGAAAAACTTTTAAATGTTTCCAATTCCTTAATTGTCTTCGATTTAATTAAGAAAGAAGAAGAACAGAAAATGAATAGTGATGATTATATTGAAGAAAGGGTCATCAATGAATGAAAAAGAAAAAAGTTTATTTTTATAGACGTATATTTCTTGGCGTTCTTGCTGTTGTTCTAGCTGTTCTTATTTACCAAAAGTTTTTTAAAAGCGATGTAATTCGAGTTGTTGCTAGTATTCCAGACTATTCTTATCAGTTGGAAAGCAATCAAACCAAAATCTTTAAAAAATATTATCGAGATTTAGAAGAAGAATTAGAAGATCAACACATCGATGAAGAAAATTATGCCAAACTTATTAGTAAAATGTTTTTAATCGATTTTTATACTTTATCCAATAAAGTAACCAATCAGGATGTTGGAGGAGTACAATTTCTTCATTCGAGTATTCAAGAAAATTTTAAAAATAAAGCAACCGATACTCTTTATAAATATGTACAAAGTAATATTTACGGAAATCGCCGTCAACAGCTTCCAACGGTAAAAGATGTATCGATTGAAAAAGTTTCGAATACTTCTTATTCTTATCAAGATGTGAAAGATGATTCTGCTTATCAAATCGATGCAAAAATTATTTATAAAAAAGATTTAGGATATGACAAAAAGAAAACCTTAGTTCTTGTTCATGAAGATATGAAACTTTCGATTGTTGAAGTTCAATAAGAGGAAGAAAGCCTAGATGGCTTTTTTTCTTGCACTTTTTCTAAAATATGATATAATCTTTATCGTAGAGATGGCGCACTATTCTAGTTGATGCATAAGTTTTGTGAAGACGAGGTTAAAATATCGTTGAAGAGCATATCTGTGAAGCTTCTGGTGCTTGCTTGTTACGCCCAGTTTCGGGTGAGTGCTGGGAATGATAGATACTGTGGGCGATATGTAATGGCATACATACCCCGACCCATGGTTATCGCGGAGACCTATCTTTGTAGGGAAACTTACGAACTAGGGAGAGAACCTATTCTAGGTGAAAGCTTGGAATAGTGTAGCTTGGCTTGCGTGAAAATTTGGGGATAGAGACAGCTTATTAAAAGGTGTACATCTTTTTATATGAGTATTGCTCCTTGAAACAATTTTTGCAAAAAAGTCTAAACAATTCATAAACGTGTCTTAAGGAAAACTTCTAGAGTGTTTAAGAACGCAAGATTGCAGTGTATACTAAGTGGTAATCAAGTCATAGATACAGTGATGTACTATTCACTCTTTGAAAAGGAAACTGCATATTTGGTAACGAATGTGTAAGAGGCGAGGGAAATCCAACTTGACCTAAGATACAAAGTTTATTGCTTCTTGCCATCTCTACATAATTTTTTAAAGAGGTGGTTTTTTGAAAACCAAAAAATATAAAGAAAAATATTCAAAAAAGGTAAAAAGAAAAAACGAAGTTCGAAAAAAATCGGATTATAGTTGGATTTTTATTGTAAGTGTTAGTGCTTTCTGGATTTCTTTTATCTTTTCTTTTTTATCGGAGACCATTATTCCATCGGTAGGATTCTTTTTCGCTGGTTTTATGACCATTTTTTTTATTGCTCTTGGAATTTTATTTGATATGATTGGAATCAGTGTTACAGTTGCGAATGCCTCTACCTTTCATTCAATGGCGACAAAAAGAGTTCGAGGAGCACGTCTTGCAAGTAAACTAATTCAAAATAGTGAAAAAGCATCAAGTTTTTGTAATGATGTTATTGGAGATATCTGTGGAATTATGAGTGGTTCCACTGCAGTTGCAATTTCTACAACGATTGCCAAGAATCTTAGTATTTCCATACTCCCTGTTACTTTGATTGTAACGGCCCTAGTTGCATCCTTAACAATTGGAGGAAAAGCAATGGGAAAAAGTATTGCTATTAATAACTCAACAAGAATTCTCTATCATTTTTCAAAAATCCTCTCCTTCTTTACTAGACAATAAAAAATTTCTTTTTATATCAAGGAATTCTTTCGTAAGATTGAATTTTTTCTTTACACATATTTAAAAATATGATATAAATATATTAGTACGATAGAGGAGGATTTACATGAAAAGAAAATCGTTATTAGTAGCAATTATGGGAGTTTTGATGATTTTTAGTGGAAGTGTTATGTCTTTTGTTACAAGTTTTGCAAAAGATGTTTCAGATACAAAAAGTGGAATCGAAGAAATCGAGGTTAATTATAAAAAATTTAAAGAATTGATGGAATCTTTTAATGGAGAAAGAGAATTAATCTATAATGATGTTATTAATGATTTATATATAGAGAATGTAGCTGGAAAATATGGATTTTGGAAAGATGTCCATAAATATAATGAATTTTTAGAATTATATAATAAAAGTGTAGATGTTAGTCAGCAAGTGCAATTATTTGATTTAAAAAATTATGATTATTTAGATTTTAATGATGATGGGAAATATATGGGAAAATAAGGAGTAGAGTATGAAGTTAAAGAGAAAAATTAACATTCGAATTAAGCGTTTCTTTATCTTGTTTTTTTCAATTATAATGATTGGAATATCTGGTGGTACTTTCCTATTATATGGACCATGGTCAGGATTTCGAAATCTTTTAATTACAACAGCAATGACAACGAAGACACATCATTATTTAGCAACATGGTTTTATTCTGATGAAGAAATTGCAAGAGTTCTTGCTTATAATAAAGTAATTGAATCAGGAGAAGATACGGATACAACATTAATTGATTTTCAAGAAGAACAAAAATATGCATCCAAGTATGAAGAAGAAATTTTAAAAAGAGACAGAGATGCATTATATAAAGTGATCAATGTTAGTGGAACCGGTTATAAAGGATATTTAGTAGCAATTTATGATGCTTCCAAAGTACATATTGGTACAACTTCAAAACTTGGAACTACTGGACAATCTGTAAAAGTTATTTCTAGACATTATAATGCACATGTTGCAATTAATGCAAGTGGATTTTATGATCCGGATTGGAATAGTAATGGTGCGATTGCTCATGGAACAGTTATTCAAAACGGAAAAGTTGTCTGGGATTATGAAGATGCTAAAGTTGGAGGAGGAATGGTTGGATTTGACCAGAACAATGTTTTAGTTCTTGGAAGAATGACTGCAAAACAAGCAATTGCAAGAGGAATTCGGGATGGCGTTGAATTTGGGCCATTTTTGATTGTTAATGGGAAACCTTCCTTTGTTCAAGGTGATGGAGGATGGGGAATTGCTCCTAGAACAGCGATCGGACAAAGAAAAGATGGAATCGTTTTATTCTTAATTATCGATGGAAGACGAGCTGCTAGCATTGGTTGTGGAATGGTAGAACTTACAGAAATTATGCAAAGATATGGCGCTGTAAATGCTGCCAATATGGATGGTGGAAGTTCTTCTGCGTTAATCTTAGAAGGAGAAGTTGCATCGAATCCCGTAGCAGGGGGTGCAGAAGGACTTAGAAATATTCCAACCGCTTGGATTGTTACTGACTAAGGTTGACATAAAATTTACAAAAAAAATTATTTTTTTATCAAACTCATTGACAAATTTTTTTGAGTATGTAATAATTATAAGTGTAAAAAATAGAGAGATGGAGGATTAATAAAAATTATGGAAAGAAAAAATCAAGTGTTGATGACTGTTCTTGGCGTATTCGCTTTAGTTATTGTTACAGTTGGTGTATCATTCGCATTCTTCACTTATACAAGAACTGGTACTACATCATCTAATATCAAAACGGGAGGGGAGATGGCTTCTGGTAAGATTACATTCGTCTATACTGAATCAAATGATGATGTGACTTTATCTAATGCATTTCCTACGACGGTTGAAACCGGAAAAAAATTAACGAATACCTATGATTTTACTATAGCAGGTAATATTACAGGTGCAAAAACATCTACAGCATTAGGGTATGATATTATTGCTGTAAATAATACTAAAGCAACGACGACAGAGGTGGAAGCTCTAACAAATAATCGTGTTCGTGCGTATTTAACAGAATTAACTGGTGGATCACAAGAAACCGATATGCTAACAGATACCGATGATCATACTGTTTTGATGAGTGATGTTTTTAAGGATAATGCTGTAGAAGGTGTTCTATATTCTGGAATAATGAATTTTGATAATAATAATGCAATTGAGCAGAATCAAAGCAAAAAATATCGCTTAAGAATTTGGTTAGATTATGAGAACAATGACGACATTGGCGTAGATGTGCATGCAGATGACAATGGAACTGGTACAATTACAAGTGGAGAGGGTTATACTGTAACATCATCAGAGGATGAAAAGAATGGTAAAGAGGTAACTGTTACAAATGCAAATGGAGAAACTAAAACTTATACTTATTCATTAAAAATAAAAGTTGCTGCTCGTCAAATTTCCAATGATGATCAACAAAAAGTAACTCGTACTAGTGGTACTGAATAAAAATAATTTGAAAGATGAAAGACAGGTCGAAAGATTTGTCTTTTTTTTGTTGCTTTTTCTTTGTATTTTTTCTTTATATATTATATAATGTTATTAGATTAGAAAAGAGGAATGAAAATGGAAAAGAAAATTATGGATGGGAACGAAGCTTGTTCTACAGTTTCCTATCATTTTACAGAAGTAGCAGGGATTTATCCGATCACCCCAGCTTCTCCTATGGCGGAGTTTACAGATGTATGGTCTGGAAATAAAAGACTTAATTTTTTTGGCAACCCTGTAAAAGTTGTAGAAATGCAATCGGAAGCAGGGGCGGCAGGTATGATTCATGGATCTCTTCAAGCGGGCTGTCTCACGACGACGTTTACGGCAAGTCAAGGACTTCTTTTGATGATTCCGAATATGTATAAAATTGCAGGAGAACAACTTCCCCTTGTTATTCATGTTGCAGCACGTAGCATTGCAACACATGCTTTATCTATTTTTGGAGATCATCAAGATATTTATGCAACCAGAATGACTGGCTTTGCTATGCTTGCATCGACCAATCCTCAACAAGCAGCAGATTTATCTGCAGTGAGTCATCTTTCAGCCATTCGAGGAAGAGTTCCTTTTCTTCACTTTTTTGATGGTTTTAGAACTTCTCACGAACTTCAAAAAGTAGAAATTCCAGATCCTGAATTTTTAAAGTCTTTAATCGATGAAGAGGCTTTGCAGGAGTTTCGGAATCGTAGCCTTACTACGAATCCTGTAACAAGAGGTACAGCTCAAAATGATGATGTTTATTTTCAAATGACAGAAGTAAGAAATTCTTACTATGATAAAATTCCTGATATTGTTGATCAATATATGAAAAAAATCAATCAAAAGTTGGGTAGAAATTATCAACTCTTTAATTACTACGGAAGTCCAAACAGCAAATATGTAATTGTTGCTATGGGAAGTGTCTGCGATACAATTCGGGAAGTTATTGAAAAAAGAGGAGATGAGGTTGGTCTTATCGAGGTTCATTTATATCGACCTTTCTCCATGAAACATCTCCTTGATTCTTTACCAGAATCAGTAGAAAAAATTGCTGTACTAGATCGAACGAAAGAACCAGGAAGTGGTGGAGAACCTCTTTATAAAGATGTTGTAGCAGCTCTTTCTTCTAGAAATATTGAAATTTATGGTGGAAGATATGGTCTATCGAGTAAAAATACAACGCCATCTCAAATCCAAGGAGTCTATGAAACTTTAATTCATAATACGATTCATCATAACTTCACAATAGGAATTGAAGATGACGTTACCAATTTAAGTTTAAAAGAAGTTCCTATCGTTATTGGTGGAAAAAGAAAAGAATTTTTGATTTGGGGTTATGGAAGCGATGGAATGGTTAGTGCTAGTAAAGATATTATGAAAATTACTGGAGAAAATACGGATGATTATGTTCAAGGATACTTCCAATACGATTCTAAAAAATCAGGAGGAGTTACCAAAAGTCATTTACGATTCTCTAAAGAAGAAATTCATTCTCCATATTATATCGAAAATGCTGATATGATTGTTTGTACAAAAGAAAGTTATTTTAAGAAATTTGATGTCGTATCTTCGATTCGTGAAAATGGAATTGTTCTTATTAATACCGATCGAACAGGAGATAATATTTTAAGACTTTTCACCAAAGAGGAACTCGAATTATTAAAAGAAAAAAATGCTCATCTATATTGCATTGATGCTTTAAAAATTAGTAAACAAGTAGGTCTTGATAATAAAATTAGTAGTATCATGGAAGTTGGTATTTTTAAACTCGGAAATCTTTTGAATTTTGATGATGCCATTGCCTTTATGAAAAAGACCATCGATGTTAAATTTGGAAAGAAAGGAAATTCTATAGCTGATAAAAATAAAGAAGCAATTGATCTTAGTTTGGATGCTTTCTTTGAAGTTTCGATTGATCCTGCTCTTGGAGGAGATGCCTTAACGGTTTCTAATGATTCTTTGATGGATGCGATGAATAAAGCACAAGGGGATAGTCTTCCTGTTAGTAGTTTCTTAAAACATAGCGATGGTACTTTTGAGGGGGGACTTTCCAATATTGAAAAACGTGGTACTTCTTCCTTTGCTCCGCACTTTAAACCAGAAAATTGTATTCAATGTAATCTTTGTTCTTTTGTTTGCCCGCATGCGGTTATTCGACCTTTCTTATTAACAGAAGAAGAGTATAAGAATGCACCAGAAATTGTTCAAAAACTTGCCCGCGATGCAAACATTCCAAATCAAAAATTATATTTTGTCGTGTGTCCTTCCATTCCAGATTGTACGGGATGTAAATTATGTGCCAATATTTGTCCTGGTAAAAAAGGAGAAAAAGCTCTTTTTATGGATAGTGTTGCGCATCTTCAAGAAGAGGGATTTGAGGACGCATGGAAATATTTATTTGAAAAAGTAACTTATAAAGATGTTCTTCCAAAAGCAACGGTTAAGGGAAGCCAATTCCAAAAGCCAAGATTTACTTTCCCTGGGGCTTGTGCTGGATGTGGAGAAACTCCTTATTTGAGGTTGATTTCTCAACTTTTTGGAGATTCTTTAGTCATTAGTAATGCAACTGGATGTTCTTCTATTTACAGTGCTTCTTTACCAACGACGGCTTGGAACGTACCATGGGCTAATTCTTTATTTGAAGATAATGCTGAATATGGTTATGGAATGAAAATTGCTGATGATGTTATGAAAGAAAAGATTCGAACTTTAATTTCGAAATATCGAACTTTCCTTGATGAAGAGGTCGTCGATTCTTATTTAGAAAAAGTTACTACAGAAAATAGTGAAAAACTTTATTCTTTGGTAGAAAAATCAAATATTATAGAACTTCAACAGTTGAAGATGTTTATTAAAAAGAAAAACTTCTTTATTATCGGTGGAGATGGTTGGGCGTACGATATTGGATTTTCTGGAATTGACCATGTTTTGGCCAACCACGAAGATGTTACGATTGTAGTATTGGATACAGAGGTTTATTCGAATACAGGAGGGCAATCTTCAAAATCGAGTAAAACTGCTTCCGTTGCGAAGTTTACTTCGAAAGGAAAAGAAACAGCGAAAAAAGATCTTGCGAAAATTGCTCTTACTTATCCTCATGTCTATGTTGGTGCTATTTCTATGGGAGCCAACATGCAACATACTGTGAAAGTTTTAGAAGAAGCAGTGTCTTACGAGGGACCATCTTTCATTCTTGCTTATTCTCCATGTATTGCACAAGGAATTTTAAAGGGAATGGAAAACTCTATTCAAGAAGAAAAAGATGCTGTTCTCTCTGGTTATTTTCCACTTTTCCATTATGATCCAAGAACGAAGATTTTCTCCCTTGACTCGAAAGCTGATTTTTCAAAGTATCAAGAATTCTTAAAAGGAGAAGATCGGTATCGAATGCTTGAATACGTTCATAAAGAAAAATGTGAAGAACTCTTAAAAAAGAATGAGGAACATGCAAAGATGCGTTATGAATATTATGAAAAATTAGCAGAGAATTCCGAAAGTTAGTAAAAAAGACTTGTTGAAACAAATTTCAAACAAGTCTTTTCTTCTGTAATAGAAATACCAAAATAAATCCTCCTTCAATTTATTGAGGAGGTCTGCCAACCAACATCTAAATCAAGGGAGGATTTATTTGTCTAAAATATTAAGGAACTGCACCCCCTGAAGGGCAGTTCCCATTAAAAAGAATAAAAAGGGGTTGGCTAGTGTGATACTAGCGACCAATTCGCCTAAATTCGAATTGGTGATGTTTATATTAATCGAAAAGTGGGTATTTGTCAAGGCATTTTTTAAAAAAAATAAAATATTTTTGGAAAGCGGTAAAATTCTACATTTTTTATGGAAATTTTTTCATTTTTTTCTTTTCAAAAACGATTATTTATGATATAATTTAGAACGAAAAAGGCGGTGGATTGCATGGAAGTTTCGAAAGTCAAAGGGATTGGTCCAAAAGCACTTAGCTTACTTTCTAAAATTGGAATTTCAACAGTGGATGATTTAGTCACCCATTATCCTTTTCGCTATGAAGTATTAAAAAGAACGAATTTAAAAGAAGCAGAGGAAGATGCAAAAGTAATCGTCGACGGAAGAGTAGAAAGTGTTCCTATTTTGCTAAGATTTAAAGCGAATTTGACGAAGTTAAACTTTCGACTTGTAACTCCAGATGGAGTGGTTGGTATTAGTGTTTTTAATCGAGCTTTTTTAAAATCGAATTTAACTATAGGAACCAATGTTATTGTTATTGGAAAATATGATAAAAAGAAAAATGTTATTACAGCGAGTGAAGTAAAATTTGGAACTCTTGGAAATCATGAAAGAATTGAAGCGGTTTATCATTTAACGAATGGATTAACCAATAAATCGATGGCTACATATATTAACACGGCAATTATGATGAATAAAGAAGGAATTACCGATTATATTCCAGAGTATTTGCTCGAAAAATATAAATTTTCGAATAAAAGAACTGCTCTTAATATTGTTCATAATCCACCCAATATGGAGAAATTAAAAGAAGCAAGCATTCGTCTTAAATATGAAGAGTTATTTGCCTTTATGTTTAAAATTAACTTTTTAAAAGAAGAAAAAAGACGGCAAGATGGTGGAATTGAAAGACATGTAACAAAAGAAGAATTGGAAAGTTTTATCAAGACGCTTCCTTTTGAACTTACGAATGATCAAAAAAAAGCAACGTTTGAAATTTTAAAAGATATGAATCAAAATACAAAGATGAATCGTCTTTTACAAGGAGATGTTGGAAGTGGTAAAACGATTGTATCTTTTCTTGCTATGTATATCAATTATTTAAGTGGTTATCAAAGTGCTTTGATGGCTCCAACAGAAATTCTTGCTATTCAACATTATTATAATATTCGAGAAATTTTTAAAGATGTTCCAATTCGAATTGAACTTTTAACAGGTTCAACTTCTAAAAAAGATAAAGAAGCAATCTATCGGGGATTAGAAGATGGAAGTGTCGATATTGTGATTGGAACACATGCCCTAATTCAAACAGATGTCATTTATCATTCATTGGGACTGGTTATTACGGATGAACAACATCGTTTTGGAGTTAATCAAAGAACGAATTTACGGGAAAAAGGAATTCTTCCAGACGTTCTTTACATGTCTGCAACGCCAATTCCTAGAACTTATGCCCTAACGATTTATGGAGATATGGATGTATCCATTATTAAAGAAATGCCAAAGGGGCGTATGCCTATTAAGACAAAAGTTCGGAAAGAAAATGAAATTACACTCGTTTTAGAAGATATGTATAAAGAACTTCAACAAAATCATCAAATTTATGTCATTGCTCCATTAATTGAAGAAAGTGAAAACTCAGATCTTACTAATGTGTTAGAACTTCGGGATAAAATGCGTCTTGCTTTCGGTGCTCATTATAAAATAGATATTGTTCATGGAAAAATGGCAAGTGGTGCAAAAGAACTGATTATGAATGAGTTTAAACAAGGTAGCATCAATATTTTAATTAGTACAACGGTTGTTGAAGTTGGAGTTGATGTTCCCAATGCTACGATGATGGTTATTTTTAATGCAGAACGTTTTGGACTTTCTACACTTCATCAGTTAAGAGGAAGAGTAGGACGCAGTAATTTACAATCTTATTGTATTTTAATTAGTGATTCGGATGCAAAGAGATTACAGGTTATGGAAAAGACGAATGATGGCTTTTTAATTAGTGAAGAAGATTTTAAATTAAGAGGACATGGAGATTTGTTTGGAACGAAACAAAGTGGAGATATGACATTTAAAATTGCTTCTTTAAATCAAGATTACAAAATTTTAATTCAAGCCAAGGAGGATTCTTTAAAATATTTATTGGATTCTACGAAAGATGAAGATTTGTTAAAGCAAGAATTAATTCAGTCTGTTCATCAATCCTAAAACTTTTGTCAAGTGTTTAAAATTTTGGAAAAATTTTCTAGATTTTATATTGACAAAATTCTGTTCTTCTTGTATGATTAAGTTGCATGATGATAGAAGTCATTGTGCTGCTCTTACAAACTAAAGAGTGAGAGTAATTCAACCAAAACCCCCTGAAGGAGCCGAAAGGCTCCACTTTTGTTGATTTTAAAAGGATTTGTAATATCAAGGCTGTCAAAAAAATTAGATACGATTTAGGCATAAAAATATGATATAATTTAAATAGAATAGGTAGGGTGGGTGATTCTATGGAAAAATATAAAATCAAAAAAATAGGAACTGATTTTAGATTTATACAAGATGAACCTATTGTGCGTGGTTCAAGAAAAAAGATATTAGCTATTACGAATAAACGAGAGATGGCTATGTTCAAATATGAACGCGAAGATTATGATTGTAGTGAAGCTTGCTCTGAAAAGTTAGCGTATGAGATTGCCAAAGTTTTGGGGTATAATTGTGCTAAAATTGAATTGGCAGTTGATAATGATAATAAGATAGGAGTTTTAAACTATTATTTTTCTGACAGATTTAATGCTCCACATACAGATATTGTTGCATATTTAAATAAAAATACAAAGGAACGAAATAATTATTATACTATTTCAAATATTAAATCTGTATTAGATGATATAGATCCTGATTTATTTGGTAATTTTATTAAAATAATGATTTTTGATGCATTAATAGGAGAGCAAGATAGACATGAAGAAAATTGGGGAATTACAGAAAAGCAAGGAAAAAACTTTATTTCTCCACTATATGATAATGGGGACAGTTTACTAAGAGAGTTTCGAAATATAGAAAATGCAAAAAAATATTATGATGATATAAAAGATTTTAATGCATATATAAATAGAAGTCAGACAATAATATACAAAGAAGATAATAAAAGCAAATATAAACATTTTGAATTGATTCAATATTTACACGACAATTATCCACAATATGTTATTCCTGAAATTAATAATTTAAAGAAACTTACGGATGAGATAATAGAAGAATTAGTAAATAAGATACCCGATGAATTGTTGACTGATGAGCATAAAAAATATATAATAATGTACTTAATTCGACGTAGAAACATACTATTAAATATAAAGTAAAAAGTGGTGATAGTAATGAAAGAAGAGTTATGGCTAATTTGGAAAGATCCAATTTCACGTAGAAGATATAAAATTGGATCATTAATGAAAGAAAATAACAGGTATATGTTTAATTATGTTAATCCAGAATTAGATGATGCTAGAACAGTAGGTTTTAAATATTTTCCAGGTTTTGAAGATTTAACGAAAACCTATGAAAGTGATGATTTATTTACAAATATTTTAACAAGATTACCCAATGAAACAAGACCAGATTATTTAGAAATTTTAAATTGTTATAATTTGGAAAAAGACTCCGATGATTTTGATATATTAAAAGCAACACGTGGGAGAACATTTACGGATAATTATGAATTTGTTCCAGCTTTTGATTCAAGTAAAATTGAGTTCGATGTAGCAGGAACAAGTCATTGCAGTGATGTGGAAGAATGTAAAAACTATCTTAAGGTTAATAAAAAATTATATTTAGAACCAGAACCAGAAAATTTAAAGGATCCGAATGCAATTAAAATTGTTTTTAAAGAAAATAATAAATCCTATCATTTAGGTTATGTGCCAAGATATTATTGTAAAGAATTATTAGCAGAATTAAAAAAAGGAACTCAGTATTCCGCAATGATTCAAAGCTTAAATCTAGAATCACAATTAAACGATGAGAAAATTACTGCTAATGTTAAACTTATTCTGAACATTTAATTCTAGATATTAAATGTAAAAAGTAATGTTAGTTTAATAAACTTTAATTAATTCATTAAAATTAAAAAAATAATTTATAAGACTTTAAGTAATTATTAAATTGTTACAAACTGATATTTAGATTTCCCCCTGAAGAGAAAGTAAAAGCTTTCTCATTTTTGGATATTACTGAATTTTATAAAGATTAATAGAGAGTAACTAAAAACTTTGAATTAAATTTTAGGTAGCATTTTGAGAAAAATATAGGACCTTTATATGAGATGATAATTATAATAGAATCAGTTAATCGTTTGACAAATAAACTGAAAAATGCTATAATTTCAGTGTAATTGTCAAATAAAGAAAAGGGATTAATATGAAAAAAGAGAAAATCAATTATAAAATTGATAGTAATGTTCTTAAAAATTATGTAGAAGCTATTAATTCAATAAAGGAACCTATGAGTCGAATAAAGGAACAGCTTAATCAACTATCAAAACCAATGCAAGAACAACTAAAAAACATTAATACTATGTCTAATGCAATAAAGCAACTATTAATAAAGTATCCAAATGAACAATCAAAAATATTTACTGATACTATAAAACAAATAATGGATACCAATAATGGAATGATTACAACAAGAATGATAGAACCACTAAATATAAGTAGACAATATCTATCAATTATGGAAAACAATAACGATATTGAAAAAAT